>JALVDN010000026.1 GCA_027008965.1 Flavobacteriales bacterium
TGGGAGGTGATGCAAATCTTTATAAATTTTGATATTTCCGGGAAAATCCTTCCATTTTTCAGAATGACGATTCCAAACACCGGTCAGTTCGACGCTACTTGTCTGTGTGAATTGCCAAGCCATGTGTTTGGCAACATTTCCGCCTCCGATAATAAAAACCTTATGCTTATCCTGTTTCATTCTCCTTCAAATTTAAGTGCTATTTGATTGAGACTTTCAGGCTTACCCAACACGGTGAGAATATCGCCTTTTCTCAAACGGGTATATCCGTGTGGCAAAACCGTGTTGTTTCTTCTTTTCAAAGATAAAATAATCACATCATGCGGTAATTTTAGATCTCTTATTTGAGCCCCTACCAAATCCGGGTTTTTAACGGTGACATCAATCGTATCGGTGTTTTCTTCTTCTGAAAGCAATAATTCCATCCCCACGGGTGAACGAACCGTATGTTCCAACATATTAACAAGGGCACTCATGGGCTCCAGAATTTTTACTTTCATTCGTTTCAAATCATTTAGAAACCGGGCTGAATTTACTTTGGCTATAATATTTTTGACGGGTGTATGTTCATATATGAATTCGGCTATTCTGAAATTGGTTCGATCATCCGGATGAAGCAAGATGGCTGTGTCAATGTTTTTGAAGTCAATATTTTTTAAGAACAAAGGGGTATAATCATCAATGGTTTCAATTTTTATTTCATTAGCGGAGTTATTTTTTTGCGTGGTTATGATTTTTACATCCAAGTTTTTGTGCTTCAATTTATTGGCCAGTGCCAAGGATAAATTATCCAAACTGAAAATAACAGCTCTTTTCCCGTCTTCGCTCGGTGACAACGATTTGGGTTTTTTATGGCTTTCATGCACAAAATTCAAAGCCCATTTAAACAACGGAGGTCCTACAATTTGATTGATGACGATGATGGCAATGATGATGGTTTCAAAGGCATGACCCCAACCGGGAAAAGCTGTGCCTACAAGTGCGGCCAAACCCACGGCCACACCGGCCTGCGTTATATAGGGCATCCATGCAACCGTGTAATATTTTTTGGGGTCACCGGCCATAAAAACACCGAAAACCCCTCCGAGCATGAGCGTAAAAATACGTAGCAGAAAAAATAAGAGGGCCAATTCAATGACCGATAATAAAGTTTGAACCGAAAGCGTGGCGCCCGTAAGCGTGAAGAACATCACTAAAATCAAAGGTAGCGAGCGTTCCAGAATTTCTTCAAATTCAAATCTGAAAGGCGTATAATTCACCACATAGAAAGCGGCAACAATAGCGGTTAATAAAGGTTCAATTTCAAAGGGATGACGAAAAATGTGTTCGGTCCGGGCATACAAAAAATGTCCTAGCAAATATATACTGTAACCTGCCAGAACCGTTATAACGGATTTAACATTGATATTGGCTTTGAGTTTTAAGATGACCTCAATCAATTTTCCGTAGATAAAACCCAGAAGAACCGAAACAAAAATTTCAATAATCAATAAAATAAAAAACAAAGCATCAATATCGTCTCCAAGGGAAACATTCTTCATGAATGTAAAAACTGCTGAAAACAATAAAATTACCAGCACATCTTTAATTACGGTTACGCCCATCACCGTTTTGGTAAAAGGACCGTATGCCCGCATTTCGTTGATAATGGCTACGGCAGATGAAGGCGAACGTGCAACAAAAATGGTCCCGAAAAGCATGGCAACACCTAAGCGCTCTAAAAAAGTCATATTTTTCATAAACGGAACAATATCCGAAAAATAATATATAGCCAAACTGGAAACCACAAAGGTAACAACCAATTGACCAATGGTCATCCATTTGATACTTTTGAATCGACTGCGGAGTCCATCCAAATGAAGTTCGGCACCAGCCGAAAAGGCAATTACAGACAATGAAATTTCCAGAACAAAATCCAGTTTTTCAATGGCTTCGTCCGTGAGATAATGCAGAAAAGAGTTCCCAGCAATAATTCCGATGAGAATAAGCCCGGTGATGAGCGGAAACTTCCACTTTTTTTGAAGAAAAACCGAGATTTGATAGGCCGCCAGTGATATGATAACAAAACCGAGAAAGTATCTTATAAACTGAAGATGAGCTTGCATGAATTTATTGCAGTTTGAATTTTTTTATGAAATAGGCTACATCCTCATTGATTTCAATTAACCTGCTTTGTTTCTCTTGCCGGGTATAGTATGAAACTTGCGGGGTTTCAACAGTTTTGGGCTCAACAATCCGGGTTGTGAATGAAATATGTCCGTTGCGTAAATGTTTTTTTAAAAATTTCAAAAGATTTTCCGCTACAGGTT
The DNA here is from genome assembly GCA_027008965.1 of Flavobacteriales bacterium. GTDB lineage: Bacteria > Bacteroidota > Bacteroidia > Flavobacteriales > Flavobacteriaceae > JAADED01. The sequence goes on from JALVDN010000026.1 coordinate 2,310, forward strand.
GAAAAGATGCCACTTCCTGTTCGCTCTCAAAATGCAGTGTAATTGTTTCGCCTTCAACCTTCGGATCGGCTTTGCTCATCAATATAAATTTGTTTTTATCATTCCCGCGATAGAGCATATCTAAATATTCATTCCAGTATTTCATGAATTCCGCCGGAGTGAATTTTTCGCGCAGATTTTGATAGGACGAACCGTTATTTTGAGATTTTTCAACTAATTTTTTAATAGACTTTAGTCCGGAACCCTTTGGAGGGGCGGAAACCACCGGGTTTTCAGGGGGATTTTTTCTCGTTTTTTCTTCCAGGTTATTTTCCTGAATATTTGGTTGGTGATCCGTTGCTTTTGTTTCAGCTGGAGTGGGGGAGTAGGTCTTTTTTTCTTCTACCGCAGAAGAGCGGATTAACGCATGCTTCCCGTCAGTCGTTTTTTTTTTCGTTTCCGTGAAATTTTCAAGGATTTGCAAGAGCGATAATTCGGTGAGCAATTGAGGATGTTGCGACATTTTGTAGTTCAAATCCGCATGCGTCAGGATATCTATGGCTTTTAAAATGAAAGAATTGGGGAGTGCTTCGGCTTGTTTCTTATATTTTTCTTTGATGGCTTCACTTACTTCTACAATTTCCAAGGTTGAAGAATTTTTAGCTAATAACAATTGTCTGAAATGCGATGCCAGTCCGCCAATGAAATGATGAATATCCATACCATTGTCCACCCATGTATTAAATTGTATCATCAATCCGGCCGCATCGCCTGAAATGACTAGATCGGTGAAACCGAAGTAGGCCTCATAATCCAAAATACCTAAGTGTTCGGCCACGATTTCTCTTGTAATTTCTTGGTCTTGCCCCACCGCACTGATGATTTTATCAAATGCCGATAAAGCATCACGGAGTGACCCGTCGGCTTTTTGGGCAATCAAATAGAATGCATCTTCTTCCATTTGAATGCCTTCCCGCGAAGCAATAGATTTCAAGTGTTCCTTTATATCTTTAACGCTAATTCTTTTAAAATCATATATTTGACATCGTGAAAGAATGGTGGGTATGATTTTATGTTTCTCCGTGGTTGCCAGGATAAAAATAGCATGTTCGGGCGGCTCTTCCAGGGTTTTTAAAAAAGCATTGAAAGCCTGATTGGATAACATGTGAACCTCGTCAATGATATAAACTTTATATTTCCCGATTTGAGGAGGAATTCTCACTTGCTCAATCAATTCACGGATATCATCCACCGAGTTATTGGACGCCGCATCCAATTCAAAAATATTGAACGATAAATCTGCATCCGGATCTTCCAAATAAGGGCGGTTTACTTCACGGGCCATGATGCGCGCACATGATGTTTTTCCCACGCCCCGGGGTCCTGTAAACAACAAAGCTTGGGCCAAACGTTGTTTTTCAATGGCTTTTTTCAAAACATTGGTGACGGCTCTTTGGCCTACCACTTCATCAAAAGTTTTGGGACGGTATTTTCGGGCGGAAACAACGTAAGCCATAAAAAATATATTTAATTACAAATATACATTTCAGAGGGGAGAATGACAAATATACCATCCTGCAATGTCATGCAAAAGTTTTCACCATTTGAAAAATAAGGCTTTATATTCCCTGTAGAATTCACTCACCAAAATTTTGAGTATCGTATATGCCGGCACAGCTATGATCATACCCACTATTCCGAACAAATATCCTGAAGCCAAAATCACCAGAAAAATCTCCAAAGGATGTGATTTGACCGACCATGAAAAAATGCGGGGTTGTAAAACAAAATTATCCAAAATCTGAATCAACATATTGGCAATCACAATATAAATGCTCATTTCAATGGCGGAATGCAAATCGCTTGTAGTCAATTCGGACGTGAAAGACAAAACCACCATGATAATAACCGCAATCAACGGTCCCAAATAAGGGATGATATTAAACAATGCCCCGATAAAAGCAATAATCATACTGTTTTTCACGCCAATCCACTGCAAACTGATAAAATAGGCCACAAACAAAATGAAAATGCGAACAATCATTCCATACAAAAACCCGATAATCATCTCTTTGATGGAACCGATAACCCGCTTATATTTTTCCTGATCATCTTCGGGAATAAGTTTAAACACGAAATTCGAGAACACGGACCGTTCCTTGAACATAAAATAGGCTATAAACATCACCGACAAATAGCCTATGCTGACATTACTCACCATGCCCACAATGCTTTGCACCATTTCGGGAATAATTTTCAAGTTGATTTCTTTGATGAGATCGGCCAATGAAAAGCTTTCAAGCAAATGAATGTTGTGTGCCATCAAGTAATTGTTTATCGTGTCTATGCTTGCCGAAATCTTTTGTTGAAATTCACCCGTATTCAGTATGGACAAATTGCGTGCTTGCTCCAACACCAATGGAATGAAGAGTAAGAACATCCCAAAGAAAATCACCGAAAACAAAGTCAAAACAAAAACGGTGGATAGGGTAGGACCCAGTTTCAATTTTTTCTGCAAAAAACGCATTAACGGATCCCCTAAAACCACCACCAAAAAAGCAATAATCAAAAAAACAATCACCGGATACAATTTGTAAACCAACCAAAGCAAACCGGCCGTGAAAAGCAGCAGGAAAACGGCTTTTACAATACCGAAAGCAATCGTATTGGAAGGATTTTCTTTCATCTGAAAAGATAATAGGCCAGCATAAACCATCCGGCAATGAACAACAACCCGCCGAGCGGCGTTAGCAAAGCAATCCATTTTGTTGTTATTCCCGTCAAAACCAGCAAATAAATAGACCCCGAAAACAAAACCATTCCGGCTAAAAATAATTGAATAACCCTGACTTTTTGACTTTCATCCAGTTGAGACAACGAAGCAACACCCAAAATGGCCAGCACATGCATCATTTGATACAAAACGCCCGTTTTGAAACTCGCCAATTGTTCGGCCGACAACACATTTTTCAAAGCATGCGCCCCCAAAGCACCGAGTATGACCCCCAGTCCGCCAAACAACGCCGTTAATCCAAGTAAACTTTTCATCCCTTCAAGTTTTAAACAAATCTAATAAAAATTCACACAATGTAAGGATAAAAATTTTCAGGGCGCCCCGCCGCACGCATTCGTGGTGCCTTCGGCACACCGGCAGGCGCTTCGGGACGACGGAGCACCCTCCCGCCTGCCGGCACGCATGCGGCGCCGGCCGGGCTGTCCGCTTGAATTCGGCTCGGGCAAGCCGGTTTTTGTATCGCTTGCTGCGGGGTCTTGTCGCCTTCGCTCCAAGCCTCCTCGCAAGCACAAA
>JALVDN010000027.1 GCA_027008965.1 Flavobacteriales bacterium
AAAAACTGTTGAACTATTTTTCTGAACATCAAATACACACCGGAATCCATCCCACCGCTTTTGAAAACGCCTACAACGAAGCCCTCCGTATTTTTATCCGCCCGCAGGATGAAAAGAATATTTTTGTGGAGTGATAGAATTTAAGATTAAAAAAACCGCCTGGAAAGGCGGTCATAAGAGTTTTTATTTATAAATCATCGGCATGAAGATAATCATCATTGGTAAAGGTGTATTTGTAAGTATCCTTGTATTCGCTTTTCTCCGTGTGTTGGTAATTATTAAAGTCTAAAATATTATAAGGAGATGGGGTTATCGGTGTAAATTTAGAAATTTTCTCGTTTCCAAATTTAACCGTCACCGAATCGCCACCAACAATCAGATCCGATACAATACCAAACGGAATTTCTGATTTTTGGTATAAGTTTCCTCCATTTGGCAGGGTATAAATACTATCCAAATATCCGGTTTCGGTTTTATAAAAAACCTTAATGGTTATATCCTTGCTGCTTTCATTGATATAATGACATTCAATAACTTTACGCTTATCAACAGTTTTTTTGCAAGTGAAACTGTTAAGGAGTATTCCAAAAATTAAAACTTTGATCCAAATAGGTTTCCGTTGCATTGTTATATAAATTTTTAATGTTCATTTTTTGATTTGGAGAATGATGGTTCCTATTCCAATAGACAATGCCATGACCAGCAAGAAAAAAGCTATTGGTTTCATTTGCCCATTCATAAATAATATTATTGCTCCTGTTTCCAAATGGTACATCAAAAAAACATAAAATAAGTGATTTTTTTTCATAAACTCACGATTTGGAATTTATTCCTCTTTAATTACCTTAATAATATATAATTTGTTATCAGTAGTAATATGGACAAAATATATACCTGGTCTATGGTTTTCAAAAGAAATTTCCATTCCTTTTTGTATGCTGACTTGTTGTCCCGTAATGTTATATATTTCTGTTCGTATTACATCAACTTGCTGAGGAAAAACCATATAAAGTGTAGAATGCACCGGGTTCGGATAAAACATCCAATTTTTTGGTAATTCGGAAACATTTACTTGCAGACATTCATCTTCTGTTTCAACAAAATGGACAGAAGAATCTATATTGTGCCAATTTGTTCTGCTCCAATTGGCATCGTCAACAAAAATGCATTCAAGGTAAGGATTACCTAGAGCACTGAATTCAATCATATTCTGATTATTACCATTTCGTAAATCCAAAAAGCTAAGAGTTGTAGAATCACAGCGTAAACTGTTTAATTGTGTTTGAGCACGTAAATCCAATGAATCTAAAGGATTGCCTCGTACAAAAAGTGTTCTAAGAGAAGTATTGGCGCTTAAATCCAAATGGGTCAAATTGTTATAATTGGCATAAAGCACTTGCAGATTTGGGTTGGCCGAAATATCCAAAGTATCAATACCTATTCCTTCAACAAATAAACGGCGAAGCCGAGGATTGGAACTTAAATCGGGCGGGGCGGAAAATTGATTGTTTTCTTCATCATGTGGAATGCTTCCCCAAGACCACCAACGGCCCAAAATAAGGTCCTCTAGCATGGGATTGTGGGAAACATCAATCCCGGTAAGACGGCATTTGTTTACATTGAGGTAACGTAATTCGGAATTATTTGATACATCAATGGATGTCAGTCGCGTGTTGTGTAGCATGCTTAAATATTGTAAGTGCGGGTAGGAAGCCAGGTTAATGCTTGTGAAATTCTGGTCAGCCAATTCCAACCAAGTAAGATTCGGAGCAGGTGGTAATACCAAATGCCCGATGGGAACAAAATTCAATTCCAAGTGCTCCAATTGGGTATTTGCCGATAAATCTAATGTATCCAATTGATTGTAAAAACCTGCCATATCATTGAAGTTGGTATTGGAATAGACCAGGAAACGTAATCTTGTATTATGGCTTAGGTCTTTAATATCATACAAGTTGGAACCGGTAATCAATGTATCCAATTGATGCAAATGGCTTATGTCCAACAAAATACGAGAAGACATTTGTGATGAGCCCGCATAAAAAAGATTTAGGTACTTCAAACTATCATTGCGACTGATGTCCAAATCCATCAATAAACATGCAAATGCGTTTAACGCTTTCAAACGTAAATTTCCGTTTAAGTGTAGAGTATCAATAAGTTGCCCGCTAATATCCAGTCTTTCCAGGGCAATAAAATCTTCAATTCCCGACAGATCGGAAATGGAAGGTGCATATGTAGAATTTAAATCCAAAATCTTAACTGTATCAATGGCAGAGGTAAGTACGCGACCGTTAATAGTGTTGTCGGGATCCAAACCACGGTCAATAAGGTATTGCTCAAAGTTGGAGTCGGGTATGGGAGTGTATTGGGCATTTAAAATGGAGGAAGACAACAGGAAAATGATGTAAAAAAGCTTTCGCATATCTGTTAAATTTCATTTAAGTTAAAAAAAATTAATTTGTTTTGAAAACAGTTTTTTCTTTACGCTCGCCATTATCATAGTCTTTTATCAAAGTGTGTCGTTTGTTTGATTCTAAAGTTTGTATTATTTCATCGTCAGAAGATTGCAATTCCTGATTATTCATATCTCTTATTGTTGCATTGCTACCGTCGAGGTTTGACGTAATAACTTTGCCGGAATTAGGTCTGGCCGTTGTGCAATGAGCAGTTGGATTAGGTCTAATACCGGCCGAACTTTCAAAAACAATAATGTTTGTATTGGAAACTTGATTTATTTTTACTGCTTGTAATGGTAATTCATTAACAGGTAATTGAAGGCGTCCAACGCTATATTCGAAGGTTGAATTTGAAGCATCACCACCCTCCCATTTATAAAAGTCATAATCAAAACCTTTTTGAAAAACATGAACGATTTTTTCTCCATAGCAAGTAGTTACTGTACCATCATGGTTTTGGGTTTCTGATAACACCCAGTCATAATCTACTTCAATATGAACATCAAAAGGTTCATATAAACTTTCAACTGTGTTTCTGATGCTTCCAAAAATTGATGGAATATTTTCTATGGTTTCTCGCATACGTACACCTTGCCCGGGTGTGAAATGATCTCGTAAATTTCTATAATAATTGTTTAGCTGATAAATGTTATTGCTCATAAAATTTTTGATAGGCACATTTACATATATATCGCCTAAACAATCGGTTGTATTGCTATTATTTTGATAATAAAAATCACCATTCAAATATACAACGTCACCGGAAGGAACTTTGTAACTTGCAGGAGTATCACAAACATAATCGCCTGCTACTTCACAATTTGGATGATTTGCTTGGTCAACATGTTCACAATTTTGCGTATTCCATCCTTCATATGTATGATATAGGTTTAAATTATGTCCAATTTCATGAGGTAAAGTTGCAGACAGAAAGTATGATGCAGTAAATGCACTTTTAATTCCAGGTCTTTGAGCTAATCCTGCATACAAATTCCCATTATTACTGGTTACCTCATCCACTATAAAAAGGTTAAGTGCATTATTTCTAAATTGAGGTAAATTTTGGAGTGTATTAAATTCATTAATATTTAAAGAAAGAAGAGATGAATCATCAATATAATCATAGCCCATATATTTAAAGAAAATATCAAAATCATTAAAAGCAATATTTAACATAGCCACTGCATCTTGTATTTGCTCGTCAGGAATGGCAGGAGAATTTCCATTGTCATCTCTTACAATATGAAAGAATACATTTAGCACATATTGAGTATTATTGTTTGAAGTGCGGGCAGTATGGTGGGTATAAATTGTTTCATCTATTTGAATGGGATTTATTACTTCTTTGCATTGAAGTATTTGTCCATTTGCTTGAAAGATGATTAAATAAAAAATAAGATGGGAAAGTAAAATTTTAAGTCTCATAATATTAAATTTTTTTAGTTAAACAATATTTTAAATAATTTTAAAAATCACATCCGGCCATCTCGCCGGTTCAGGTTTACCATCGGGTGGCCACCCTTCCCCCCGGAACGCCGTCCGCGCGCAACGACTTCCGGGTGATTTTTGTTACAAACATAAAGCAAAAAAAAACACGAGTCAAGTAGTTTTGTGTTAAATGTTTGTTAAAATTTTGACGAGTTATCATCTACTACATTCTTCCTTAATGTAGATTTACAATAAACTTTGAAAAAAAAATAAAATTCCGTAATATTTAGTTATCGTTTTGTATTTATTTCTGATAGCAACCACCTTTCTAAATTCCGTCCGTCTGTAAACTAAACATTCCATGCGGTTTGAACGGAAATAATTATCTTGCCTTTATGGAAGTTTTGCCGCCTAAAAAGTCTGTAAACCAAAAAGTAAACTTGCCGTTTCTTGAAAAGGCAGGCGTGGAATTATATATCAAACGTGAAGATTTACTTCACCGCCACATTTCGGGCAATAAATACCGCAAATTGTTCTACAACCTCATGCAAGCCCGCCGTGAAGGTCATCATACACTTCTCACTTTCGGCGGAGCCTTTTCCAACCATATTGCCGCCACCGCCTATGCCGTCCGGTTGGCAGGTATGAAAAGCATCGGCGTCATCAGAGGTGATGAATTAGGTAAGGATTTACAAAAAACACTGAAAGAAAATCCAACCCTTCGCTTTGCCGTTGCACAAGGTATGCAACTACATTTTGTTTCCCGCCGTAATTATAGAAAAAAGACCGAACCTTCGTTTAGGGAACATCTGCATGATTTATTCGGAGATTTTTATTGGGTGCCCGAAGGAGGCACCAACCATTTGGCAGTCAAAGGTGCCGCCGAAATCCTCACCCAAAATGACCAAACTTTTGATGTCATCACTTGTGCCGTAGGCACGGGCGGAACCATTGCCGGCCTCATCAACGCCTCTTTTCCGCATCAGCAAATTTTTGGTTTTCCCGCCTTGAAAGAAAACTATTTGGAAAACAACATCAAAAAATACACCGCCAAAACCAACTGGCAACTCATCAGGGACTATCACCTCGGCGGTTTTGCCAAAGTGTCACCGGAACTCATCCGTTTTATCAATGATTTCCATGCCCGGACAAACATCCTTTTGGACCCCGTTTATACGGCCAAAATGATGATGGGCCTTCAAAACATGATAAAAAAGGGATTTTTCCAGCGTGGAACCAAAATCCTAGCCATTCACACCGGCGGATTGCAAGGTATTGACGGTATGAATATCCACCTGAAAAAGAAGGGTTTACCGCTTATTCGAACCGCTTTTTATCAAGACTAATTTTGAGGTTTGTCAGGTTTCGTTTTCTTTTGATTCAAGCTGATTTCCAGCGCTTGTTTGTTTTGTTTGGCCAATATAAAATCCGGAAAAACCTCCAAAGCCTTTTCAAAAAATTTCAAGGCCATTTCATGATTATGCAAATCATAAGCCGTCATCCCCAAATAATAAAAATAGGCCGCCTTCACCGGCACCTTTTGGCTTTTGTTTTGGCCTGCAGGCAACAGGTCAAAATCACCCTTCTTGAAAGCATCCGGATTCAGCCGGTTGAAAGTCACGTAAGCCTCCGCCGGACGTTTCATAGCATATTGCAACTTGCCCAAATGATATCC
>JALVDN010000028.1 GCA_027008965.1 Flavobacteriales bacterium
CAAAAGAAGCACCAATAGCCGATGTCACACCCGCTATTTCATCTTCCGCTTGAAAAGCGATAACATCCAACATACGGTATTTGGATAATTCTTGTAGTATATCCGTGGCGGGTGTGATGGGATAAGATCCCAAATATAATTTCAGACCCGCTTTTTCGGCGGCAGCAATGAATCCCCATGCCGTAGCCGTATTTCCATTGATGATTTTATAATTTTTCTTTTGTTCGGGAACTTCATCTACAATGTAAATGGCCGGAATAAGTTCCAATGTTTCGGCATAGTTATAACCGGTTTTCAGGGCTTTGATATTGGCCTCAACAATATCCGGCTTATTTTTGAATTTCTTACGCAAAAATTCTTCGGTGTATTTGGGGTCTTTCCCATAGAGCCAGTATACCATCCCCAGTGCAAACATGTTTTTACTACGCGTCTTGCTTTTACTATCTATGGGAATATCTTTGAGTGCTTCTCGCGTCAATGAAGTCATCGGGACTTCCACTACCAAATAATCTTTGAGCGAACCGTCTTCCAGAGGATTGGTTTCATACTTGGCTTTGAGCAAATTATTTTTTGTGAACGCATCCGTATCCACCAAAATCATTCCGCCTTTTTTCAAATCTTTCAAATTCACTTTCAAGGCTGCAGGATTCATGGCCACTAATAAATCCAATTTATCACCGGCCGTATCCACTTCCGTTGAACCGATCTGAACTTGATAGCCCGAAACACCGTAAAGACTTCCCTGCGGAGCCCGAATTTCAGCCGGATAATTCGGAAAGGTAAAAACATCATTACCCAACAGTGCGGCCGAGGTAGTGAATTGGGTTCCGGTCAATTGCATTCCGTCGCCCGAATCGCCGGCAAAGCGAATCACCACCTTATCTACGTGTTTGACGGGTTTATTTCCTTTTTTTTCTGTTTGCGTGTTCATGGTCTTGATAATCTATTAATGTTTATCTTTTAATTGATACAAATGTAATAATAATTATACTTGCATTTATGACTTTTATCCATTTTTTTCAATTATTTGGCAAGCTAAATCTCCGTAAAATTACCTCTTGATAATTTTCTTATTCACTTCTTTAATGGATTGAAAATGATTTTTTTTAAATTTTTTAATATTTATCTCCGGAGATCTTCTTTTTAAAACCATATGAAAGCATTAGGAAGATAATCAATTTCGGGCCGGTTGTGTCGCATTAATACGGATACAATGTCAAATTGAATTTCAAAGTCCAAATTTTTGGCCTCGCAATAGGCATTGGCCGCCTCTACCAATAATTTTATTTTCTTTTTATTGACAAAATCCTGGGGCAAACCAAAATAATCTGACGTGCGCGTTTTGACTTCTACAATATGTAATCTTCCGTTCTTCAAAGCCACAATATCCAATTCGGCTTTGCCATATCGCCAGTTGGTATCCAAAATTTCAAAACCTCGTCCCCGCAAATATTGTTGCGCATACTTTTCCCCTTCTCTACCTAATTCATTATGATGTGCCATAACGGATTTTTTCTTTGATTTGATTCAATAATCTAGCCGTTATGTCCTTCATCTGATAAAAATCAGGCATTTCTTTGGAAACATAAATCATCAACAAAGCCAAATTTTTCTCTTCTTCCAAAATACCGGCATTTAACCTGAAAACCTCCCGCATAATGCGCTTTACCCGGTTTCGTTTCACGGCTTTTTTGAATTTTTTTTTGGAAACACCGAAGGCCACCTGATAAGGCACTTCAAAAGGCAACTCGGTTTGCACAAACACTATCTTCAAAGGATATTCAAATACACTTTCTCCTTCATGCAACAACGCATCAAAAATTTTTTGCCGCTTGATTCGCCTTTCTTTCGGTAATCCGTATTTTTTTTTATTTCCCGTCATCAGATTTCCACACATTGTTATTATAATCCACATCACTCGTCAAATAAGAATAATCCACCATCATAACCTTGATATCGCCTTTCTTAACGGGGATGATAACTTTATACGTTTTAAATCCGTCAAACCATGGCTTCAATGTTTCCACCTTGACTTCATCATTAAAGGCCAACGTATTTCTATATTTCAATGTTCTGAAATATGGAATGTGATAAAATTTAGTATCTCCGCTTTTGGTCACCACTACAAAATCCAACGGCACCGGCATACTTCCTTTATTTTTCAAAACAACTTCCGTTTCTTTACCCCGTGCAAAAACCGTATCTATCGCATAATCCACCTTGTGTGTGCTTTCTATCCATTGGTTATACAACCAATTCAATTGCATGCCGGTGGATTTTTGTGCCACACGCAGCATATCTTTAGGCGAAGGATGTTTGAATTTCCATTGGGTATAGTAGTCTTGCAAAAATTTAAATGTTTTCTCCTTCCCGGCAATATTAACAAGATGCAATAAAAACAAAGACCCTTTGGAATATGCATTAACCCAATAGGATTGATTGGTCTTGAAATAATCCGAATAAATGGAAGCAGGCTCCGCCACATCCGATTCCAAATAATTGATTATACCTTCCATATCTTCAATAAAAGGATGGGGCGATTTTTTTTGTCCGGTCAACACATCCATCGCTATAGTGGAAACAAAAGTGGTGAAACCTTCATCCATCCACGGATGGCGGGTTTCGTCGGTAGCCAAAACAAATTGAAACCAAGAATGAGCCAACTCGTGCATCATCACCCCTATCAAACTCATGCGTTTGCGTTTTCCCGTAATAAACGTACACATGGCATATTCCATCCCTCCGTCACCGGCCTGAATCACACTGTATTGTTTATAAGGATAAGGCCCTATCCGTTTATTATAAAAATCCATCGCCTTGGCCGTATATTCTTCCAAATCAGTCCAATTCTTCACCACCTTGGAATCCGACGGAATGTAGAAAAAATGCAATTTCACCCCGTTAGGTCCTTCTTTCACTTTATGCACATAGTCCCTATCCGCCGCCCATGAAAAATCATGCACATCCGGAGCCTTGAAATGCCATGTCAATTTTTTGGCTTTTCTATACTTTTTGGCCGGTTTTTGACCTTCAGGCAAATAGCCTTTTCCTATTTCCTCGGGATTTTGCAAATAACCCGTCCCGCCAATGGTATATCGGCTATCCATTTTAATCACCACTTCAAAATCGCCCCAAACACCATAGAATTCACGCCCCAAAAACGGATCGGGATGCCATCCGTCACAGTCATATTCTGCCACACGCGGATACCATTGCGCCATGGAATAGTCCACACCCTCGGCATTATCACGTCCCGAACGGCGAACCAACACCGGTATTTTGGTTCTATACTGCATCTTAAAAGTATGTGTTTCTCCGGGCAGAATAGGTTCATTCAACTTCACCCGCATTACGGTTTCGGTAATTTCCCACTTCACCGGCTTGCCGTTTTGCGTAAGCGATAAAATTTCATGACCGCCCTCTTCTCCGGGTTTCAAACTTGCCAACCGCTCAATACGCGGATCCGGGTCGGGAAGCGAATGGTTATGATGATACATCGCACTGCCCTTTCTAAATGCATTCCAAAACAAATGATAATAAATCTCATGCAACGTGTCGGGCGAATGATTGGTATATTCCATCACCTGCAGCCCGTCATAGCTGTGATTTTTCACATCCATATCCACCTCCATATATACTTTCACCCTTTGCTGCCAATAATCCTCTTGAGACCAAGCCCAAAAAACCATCCAAAACAATAAAAACAAAAAAGATTTTCTCATATCAACCGATTTTTAAAGCCTAAATTACTCATAATTTTCGAGTTTTCATCCACAGCAAAACCGGTTTTAAAACATTTATACGGAAAGCTCCAAAGCCCTCCGGGCTTTTCCGCGTGTTCCGGGAGCCTTCCGCCCCGGCCACCCACGCCCATCCCACCGCACGGGCGTTGTCTCCCTCCACCGCCTCGGAGCTTCCGCTTCGCTCCATCTCCTCGGCACGGCGGCAAGCCCTGTTTTTCCAACAGCCTTCAACCCAAAACCTCAAAACAGGTCTTCCGCCGGCTTCGTGCGCCCCTACGGGTCGCACTCCGCAAGCTCGCAAGCCCCGGGGTCTTGCTCGCCACATATTTTTCTACATGTATTTCCATTTTTGAACCAATATTCGCTTTATTCATCCCTAAAATCGGACGTTTCACACCAATGTTACATATTTCCCATCATTTGTTACAATATTCCCATTCTATCCCTAACATCTCCCCTACTTTTGAATTGTAAATGAATGGTAAAAAAGCCGGCTCGCTATTCATTTATTTATTAAAACCCATTGCCTATGAAACACTTTAAAAACAAAAATTGTATGAAACCATTAAAAACAAACAAATCATGAAACAATTCACAATCATCCTTGTGTTTCTTCTGAGCTTGAGCCTTCATGCCCAGTTGGAAATACAAAAATCGGCCATTTCCAACGGCGGCGGGAGTGCCGTCAACGGAAATGTGTATGTGGTGCACACCACCGGTGAGGCTTTTATTAGAGAAGCGGATGTGTCAAACACACATCTATCCGAAGGATTTATAGGACCGGACATCGCTCAAATCATTATGAGCGTGGAAAATTTTGAACAACTCACCGGTTATCATATATATCCTTCGCCCGTTCAAAACGATTTGAACATCCGTTTTGATGAAACGGGAAACTACCAAATAAACCTGTTTGACCTTGCCGGGAAACTGATCTATCGGAACCAAGAAGATAATACAGACAACTTCCGGGTAGACATGCGTCCATATCCTGCCGGAATATACCTGGTTTATATGATAGACCTTGAAAACAAAAAAGCCATATCCATCAAAATTCAAAAAAAATAATTCAAAAATTAACCACTAAAACCACATTATCATGAAAAAAATATTAACATTAATCGTATCGTTATTTATTTCTTACTTGACCTTTGCGCAAGTGGGGTTTAATTACAAAGCCCTGATCACCAACAATGGCAATCCCTTGTCCAACGCCAATGTAAACATAAGATTCACCGTATTGAACGGAGGAACTGTAATGTACAGAGAAGTACACAACGGTGTCACCACCGACCAACACGGAATTGTCTCGGTCAACATAGGTGAAGGAACACCCCAAACCGGAACTTTTTCGCATGAACTATACAGGGATTTCACCATGCAATTGAGAGTTGAAATCAACACCGGAAGCGGATGGCAAAATTTCGGCCAGGAAGATTTCAAACTCGTCCCTATGGCGGCCGCCGCTCATCATTTGACCACCACCGATAGAGTGTGGATAGGGAATTCTACCTCTGCAGGAGAAAAACTATTTGTAAAGGCCGAACCCAGCGGACCGGAATTGGTTGAATTCTACTTGCAAAATACTCTCTCAGGAGATGATGTTATCCAACTCACCATGGATACACCTACCTCCGGAACGGCCCAATTTATTGAAGCTAGAAACGGAAGCAACACGGTTTTTCAATTACATGATAACGGAACCATTTTCACAAAAGGTGAAATACAAACCACCGTTTCAGGTTCAGCCGATATGAAAGCTTATGTGTACGGATATGTTAATAGCTCAG
>JALVDN010000029.1 GCA_027008965.1 Flavobacteriales bacterium
ATCCGAGAATCAAGACGGGCAATATCCCACTTATTTGATCAAAAACACGCAAACAGGCGACCGGAACGCTTGGACAGCATCGCACAACGGATTGCCTTTACGGGAAATGAACGGATTATCGCTAGACCGGACAAGCCCGGTAAACAACCGGACATTGTATGTAACCGCCGATGATGATGTTTATAAAAGTACGGATGACGGAGTCAATTGGACCAAAGTTTTCGATTGCAACGGTTGCCGCTTTACATCCGTGGATCCTTTCAATGGTCAAATAGTTTATGCAGGCGGCGAAAAAGGTATTTGGCGTTCAGATGACGGAGGAGAAACATGGACGGATATCAGCCATCCCGAGATGAAAGCATCACCTGGTGTGGAGTACTGGGATTACGATAGCTATGACGGAGTTTTTGATATCTTGCCCGACCCGGACCAAGCCGGCCGGATTTATGTAACCGCCTTCGGTCAGGGTAAAGGTTTATATCGCAGTGATGATTACGGAAACACTTGGAGCAAAATATTAACCGATGATTTTATGCGGAAAGTTGAAGTTGTAAAAGGACATAACCATATCATATATGCCACTTCCTCTTCCGCTATTTCACATGGAGGTTATGACCCCGATTCACACGGAGTATGGTTCTCGGACGACGGAGGGCAAACTTGGACACAACAAAATCAAGGAATGGCTTGGCCGTTTGCATTAACCGTTCAAGTGGATACAAGGAACAATCCGGTGGTTTTTGTGGGCTCGCCCGGAACGGGATTTCAAAAATCACCTGTCCCTCCATCCTCTATGAGCACTTCTAAAACATCCACAAAACCGCTTGTCAAAATATATCCTAATCCGGCACAAGAGCTAGTAATGCTTGAAACTGAAAGTCATCACATTCAAGTGGAAATTATGACATTGACCGGAAGAATAGTGATGCAGAAAGATTTTTCATCACCACCTTTCCAGCTCAATGTTTCACATTTACATGAGGGTATTTATTTATTAAAAATCTCTCCCGATGAAAACCAAAATTCAGTTTTAACAAAATTGATTATCAATCGTTAACTTTCATCCCCCCTTCCTTTCAGGGCTTTTATTATCTTTGTGCTATTCAATTTAATGGCATGCAAAAGATTTTTTATTACTTTACGGTTTTTATATTACTCATCGGATGTAAAATTTCAAAAAACAGTCAGGCAAAACCAAATGATAATCAAATCAAAACCTCTTCCCGTTTTAAGCTAAACGACATAAGCGGAAATAAAATTTTAGATAACAGCACACTATTATTCTCACTCAACGCAAGCGAACCACACGTTTATATAAATCCTAAAAACCCTGCAAATATTGTAGGAGGAAGTATTTTGGATAATGTATATTTCACTACGGATACCGGAAAAACATGGCAAAAACAAAAACTGAAATCTTCGTTTGGTGTATATGGCGATCCGGTATTGATTGCCGACAAACAAGGTCATTTTTATTATTTTCATCTTTCGCCCGGCAAAGCCAAAAACGGTTATTTCTTAGACCGGATTGTGGTTCAAAAATCAACAGATGGTGGTAAGACGTGGTCCGATGGAAAGGGAATAGGATATAACCCACCCAAGCAACAAGACAAACCCTGGCCCGCATATGATCCGGAAAAAAATTTGTTGGCGGTGGCTTGGACTGAATTTGACAAATACGGAAGTAAAGCCCCAGAACACAAGTCCCGTATTTTGATATCAATATCCCGCGATGGCGGAACCACATGGACAAAACCCGTAAAAATCAATGACACCGACGGCGATTGTTTGGATGACGACAACACGGTGGAAGGTGCCGTCCCCGTTTTTGATGAAAAAGGAAATATTTATGTGGTTTGGGCATACAACGGAAAACTGTGGTTGGATTATAGCACCGATTTCGGAAAGACTTGGCATCAAGACCGTATCATAGGAACCCAAAAAGCGGGATGGACTTTTGATATTCAAGGCATTTACAGAACAAACGGCCTTCCTAATTTTAAACGGGATGCCAAAACTGGATTTTTTTATGTAGTCTATGGCGACTATGATGAAAAAACCGGTGGCGATGTTTATTATATTATGTCCAAAGATCAAACAAAAACATGGAGTGCTCCGAAAAAAATCCCGGTTAATGACAAAAATGACCAATTTTTTCCTACCATGGACGTGCAAGACGGAAAAATTTGGGTAGCCTATTATGACAGGAGCAATATGCAAAATGACAGTACGGAAATAAAATTATCTGTTTTTAATTCTGAAATGATTAAGCTACATGAAGCCAAACTATCGGAAAAACCATTTAAACCTGTTAAAAGACTATTTTTCGGTGATTACATCGGATTGGATGTTCATAAAAATATCATAAGCATTTTCTGGACTGAAGTAAACCCTAAAAAACAACTTGAATTACACGCGAAAACATTAAAGTATGAAGAAAATCAATAAACTCTCCATCATCATTCCTGCTTATAACGAAGAGAAGACCATTGAACGTATTCTTGATGAAGTATTAAAAGTCAAATTAATTAATGATATTCAAAAAGAAATTATTATCGTAAATGACGCTTCAACCGATAATACGGAAGAAATTGTTTTGAATTATATTAAAAACCATCCTGAAACGGAATTTAAATATTTCAAACAACCCTATAACCAAGGAAAAGGAGCGGCACTACATAAAGGCATCAAAGAAGCAACAGGGGAATATTTGATTATACAAGATGCCGATTTGGAATACGACCCGCAAGATTACAATGACCTACTCAAACCCGTTGTCAAAGGTTTTGCCGACGTGGTTTACGGTTCGCGTTTTAAGGGAAGTAAACCCCATCGCATTTTATTTTTTTGGCACACCATCGGAAACAAATTTCTCACCTTTCTCTCCAATGCTTTCACCGATTTGAACCTCACTGACATGGAAACCTGTTATAAACTTTTTGATACCAAAATGGTTCAAAGCTTGAAATTAAGAGAAAAACGTTTTGGTTTTGAACCCGAGGTCACCAATAAAATAGCCCGTATTCCGGGTGTGAGAATTTATGAAGTGGGAATTTCTTACTATGGCCGAACCTATGCAGAAGGCAAAAAAATCGGATGGCGTGACGGCTTTCGTGCCATTTATGTTATATTTAAGTACGGAATTTTAAAATTGGATTGATGTCCAATCCCAAAGTTGTTCGCTATTTTTTCGTATGGCTAGCAATTGTCTTGCTGGCTTTCAACGGATATATTTCGCTTTGGGATCAAGACGAAGCCGCCTATGCCGGTTTTGCCAAAAATATGTTGGATTCGGGAAACTTGCTCATCCCGGATTTTGATTGGTCTTTTATTCACCGCAAACCTCCTTTTCATTTTTGGATGATAGCACTGGCTTATAAAATTTTCGGCGTCAATGAATTTGCTGTTCGGTTTTTTCCTGCACTTGCCGTGTGGCTATCGGTTTTTTTAATTTATTTCAAAGGAAAAAAATTGACTGATGAAATAACGGCCTTCAGAGCATCCGTTGTTTTGGGGACATCGGCTTTTATTATCATGCTGGGAAAAATGGCCGTTACGGATGCCTGGATGCTTGTTTTTTATACTTTGGCGGGTTTGTATTTATGGGAATTCTTGAAGTTTAAAACAAAAAAATCCCTGCTTGTTTTCTATATAGCAATAGCTTTATCTTTTTTGGTAAAAGGACCGCCCATGCTGGTTTTCGGAGGAATGTTGTTCGTGTTATTACTGATTTTTTGGCCCGAAAAGAAAACGGTTTTTCAAACGCATCCTTGGTTCTACGGAATTTTGAGTTTAATTCCCTTCGGTTTATGGATTTACTTGGCCTACAAAACCAATCCCGAATTCGTCAAATGGTGGACCGATTGGTACATTTTAAAACGCATGCACTCGGCCGTATTGGGACAAACCGGCCCACCCGGCACTTATCTTCTTCTTTTCTTCTTTTTTTTCATGCCTTTCATTCCTTTTTTACTTCGTTCCTTCGGTTATATTTTCAAAAAAAACAAAAATGCCGACTTGCTTTACTTGGTTCTATGGTTTATTTCGGGATGGTTGATTTATGAACTCCTCCCCAGTAAACTTCCGGCTTATGTATTAGCCGCCTACCCTGCTCTTTCTTTTTTGATAGCAATGGCTATGAATGAATTTGAAGAGAAACAAAGCAAAATATTCAACCGGGGTTTCATGATTCAAATCGTGATTTCAAGCATTTTATTAACAGGATTGATCGTTGCATTGTTTATCCCTGATTTCAGATCGTTAAGAACGGAATTATCCGTCCTTGCTTACTTACTTTTGGTTTTTGTATTCTTATCTGTGATTTCTTTCAAACATTATAAAAAATCCCATGCCGAAAAAAGTTTTTATTTTCTTTTTATCAATGCTTTTTTCTGGATAAGCGGACTGTTTTTTGTTGTTCTTCCGCTGACCGAAAAATATAAAAATGCCACCAAGCAAACCGCCTTATTGATAAAATCCCAAGGCAATCAAAACCTCCCCGTTATTGTAATGAACGATTTCGGAAAACCGCCGAGTTTGATTTTTTATCTGAAAACTTTAAATCCGGATAAAAAAATTATCATCAAAGATGACCCGGAAGAAAAAATTCGTTATTTGAAACAACATCTCTCGCAACAAAACGCCATTTGGATCATTAACGAAAAACTAGCTTCACAAGTGGATTATCCGGGTGATAAATATAAAATTTACAGAATACAAAGCCTTAACACGGGAAAAGTCGGAAAAAACGATTATATCATACTGATACCCAATGATTAAAGCAAAAAACTTAAATATATACTTTAAGGAAAAATCTCTCATCAAAAACGCAAATTTTGAGCTACCGAAAGGTTCATTAACTTGTTTATTGGGACCCAACGGAAGCGGAAAATCCACCCTTATACGAACCTTGGCGCATATGCATTCGGGTTACGAAGGGAGCATCCAAATAAAAAATCAACCTATTGAGCATATCCAAGGAGAAAATTTATCTAAATATTTAGCTGTAGTTCTCACAGACAAACCACAGGTTCCCATGACGGTTGAAGAACTGGTTAGCACCGGAAGATTTCCCTATACAAGCTTCATGGACAAGCTTACATTAAAAGATAAAGCAATTATAGATAAAACATTGAATTTCATTAACTTGCAAAAATACAAATCCCGTGATATCACAACCCTTTCGGATGGTGAATTACAGCGGGCGATGATTGCGCGGGCTTTAGTTCAAGAAACGCCTGTAATACTTCTGGATGAACCATTTTCACACTTGGATATACCTCATCAAGTCGAGATTTTATTGCTTCTCAAAAAACTCGCCCAAGAACAAAACAAAACCATCCTTTTTTCCACCCACCAATGGAACTTTGTGCAGGATGTAGCCAATCAATTCCTACTTATCCATCATCAAAAAATCATCGCTCAAAATCCGGATGACATGATTTCATCCGGTATATTGGAGAAAGTTTTTCACCATAAAATGCTTATCTTTGATAAGCACAACCGCATCTTTAAAATAAAACGCCAATGAATGCCGAATGGGTGATTTATACATTTGTTTTTTTGACGGGTTTAATCGTGGGCATAGGAATAGCCTTCGCCTATTTTAAATCCAAATATACAGCCGAAATAGCCAAATTGGCTTTAACGGTGGATAATTTACAATCCGATTTAAAAGAACTACAACAACTCAAACAACAACTGGAAACGGAAAAAACAAACCTGCAAGAACAAATATCCCTGAAAGACGCACATATCACGCGACTTGAAAGTCAAATGAAATTTACCGAAGAAAACCATTTGAAAGAAATCAAGCGCTGGCAAGAAAAATGGGAAGAAACCCAAAAACAATTTGAAGAAAACAAAAAACAACTCACCGAATCCTTTCAAAACCTGGCCAATAAAATCCTGGAAGAAACCGGCAAAAAATTCTCCGAGCAAAACCAAGAAAAAATCAATCAAATCATTGAACCTTTCAAAGAAAAATTAGAGCAATTCAAAGAAAAAGTCACCCTCACCGAAAAAGAAAGCCATGCACGTCATAGAGTGCTCTTGGAACAAATCAAGCAACTGGAACAACTCAACAAACAAATCACCGAAGAAGCCCGCAACCTGGCCAACGCCCTCAAAGGCGACACGCAAGCTCAAGGAACTTGGGGCGAATTTATTTTGGCCAGCATACTGGAAAAATCCGGGCTTGAAAAAGGGCGTGAATACATCATGCAAGAAAGCTTTCAAACTGACTCAGAAAACCGCCTTCGCGTCCGTCCCGATGTCATTGTCTACCTCCCTGATAATAAAGCCGTCATCATTGACTCCAAAGTTTCGCTCACCGCCTATGAACAATACATCAACACCGAAAACAAAGCCGAAAGAGAACGGCATTTGAAAATGCACCTCCAATCGCTCAAAACCCACATCGCCGAATTGAGCAAGAAAGATTATGAACGCATCAAGGAATTAAACGGCCGCACCCCCGATTTCGTGCTCATGTTCATCCCAGTGGAACCCGCCTTTTCCGTAGCCATGCGCGAAATGCCCGGCCTCTATGATGAAGCGCTCAGAAAAAACATTGTTTTGGTCACCCCCACCACCCTGCTCGCCGTATTGAAAATGATTGACAACATCTGGAAAACCGAACAACAAAAAGAAAACATCCGCGAAATCCTGCGTCAAGCCACGGCCCTCTACGAAAAATTTGTCGGCTTCACCGATGACTTGATTGACCTGGGCAAAAAACTCGATTCCGCCAAAAACACCTACACCAACTCCATGAAAAAACTCACTTCCGGCAAAGACAATCTGGTCAGCAAAGTGGAGCGCATGAAAAAACTCGGCCTCAACCCCAAAAAACATATCAACCCCGGACTGATAAGCCGAGCCGAAGAAAACAACACATTGGAAGATTAAACTTTTTGGGCGCCTTTTGGCGTGCTCCGTTTAAATCTTTTTCGGCTCAAGCGTTTTTTGTATGGTGGTTTGCGGGGTCTCCCGGCATTCGCCGGCGAGCCTCCTCAACCACACAAAAACTCGCTTTCGCCTTCAAAAGGATAACACTGCGCCCGCCGGCGCGGGAGATTCCTCGTCGCTTCGCTCCGTCGGAATGACAGTGCGGTACTGATTTTATTGTAGGAGAGCTTGTCATTTTGAAGGAGTGAACGAAGTAAATGACTGAGAAATCTCTGTTGTATCCGTTAAGAAATTTCTCCTCACTACGTTCATCGAAATGACACACTACTTCAATGTTTGCAGTAGGAGAATGAAAATCAAAAATCATCGTTGGAATGTTCTGTGTTCATTATTCAAGCACAACTTGTTGTGCGAAAATAAGCGCCAGGGATGGAAGCGATATGAGGCGAAGTCCCGAGCCTTGGTTTTTTGGCGTCCGGCGGGCTCCGAGCGGAGACGAGGAGACCGCACGGCGGCATGCGTCGGGCTTGAGCGCAGACCAAAAACCGGCCCGGGGCGAGCCGAATTCAAGCGGACAGCCCGGTGCACGACGGGTGAGACCCGGCGGGTGCGAGTGCACTCCGATGTCACGAAGCAACCGCCGAAGGCCGAACCCGTGCGGGCAGGCGCCCTGATTATTATTACAAAGAAGTATGAAGCTTACTTTGGTATTTTTTTGATATTTTTGGAAAAACAAAAAATTATGGGACATCAATTGCTCAAAGGGAAAAAAGGAATTATTTTCGGTGCATTGGATGAAAATTCAATTGCCTGGAAGGTGGCCGAGAAGGCGCATGAAGAGGGTGCCGAGTTTGTGTTGACCAATGCCCCGGTGGCCATGCGTTTCGGAGAAATCAATAAGTTGGCTGAAAAAACGGGTTCGGAAATCATTCCCGCCGATGCCACCAGCTTGGAAGATTTGGAAAACCTGATTGATAAATCGATGGAAATTTTGGGTGGAAAATTGGATTTTGTACTCCACTCCATCGGGATGTCGATCAATGTGCGCAAAGGAAGACCCTATACGAATTTGAAATATGACTGGCTCACCAAGGGTTGGGATGTTTCGGCGGTTTCATTCCATAAGTTGATGCAACTTCTCTACAATAAGGAAGCTATGAATGAATGGGGAAGCATTGTGGCCTATACGTATATTGCCGCTCAACGGGTTTTTCCGGACTATAACGACATGGCCGACAATAAAGCTTATTTGGAAAGTATAGCCCGCAATTTCGGATATTGGTTTGGCAAGAAATTCAAGGTGCGGGTAAATACCATTTCGCAGTCCCCTACTCCAACCACCGCCGGTAAAGGAGTGAAAAGCTTTGAAGAATTTATGAAATATGCCGAAATGATGTCGCCTTTGGGCAATGCTACGGCTGAAGATTGTGCGGATTATACCATCACGTTATTTAGTGATTTGACCCGCAAGGTGACCATGCAAAACCTTTTCCACGACGGCGGATTTTCTTCTACGGGCGTTTCGCAAGAAATCATGGAAATGTTTTCCAAGCAGTTGAATGAAGAAAACAAATAATCCATGAAGTGCCTCCGGGCACTTTTTTATTTTATAAATGAAATGAAAAGAGTAATTTGGTTGATTCTTCTGTTGTCATCCTGTGTTTCAAATCATCATAAAACATGGCGAAATGATTTCAACGCCGAAGAGAAAAAACTGATGAAATTGTCGAGGGAACTCATTTCAAGGGCTTATTTTGGCACTTTGGTGACCGTAAATGAAAAAGGTGAATTGCGCACTCGTATCATGGAGCCTTTGGCACCGGACAGTACATTTACGGTTTATATGGCGACCAATAAAAATAGTCGTAAAGTTAAAGAGATAAAAAATAATCCGCGTGCAACTCTGTTTTATTTTGATCGTTCGGCGCCGGGTTATGTGAGTTTATACGGACATGCTTACATCATTTCCGACCGGAAAACTTTGGATAGATATTGGCAAAAGGCATGGGAACAACATTATCCCGGCCGGAAAAATTATGTACTCATCCGCTTCATTCCCAATAGGTTGGAAATGATTTACCCGGCCAAAAACTTGCCGGGCGATTCTTTGACTTGGAAGCCTTATGAAGTGATTTTAAGAAATTGAAAAGGTTAAGTTGAAACATCATCACCATGTTCCAGCTCGTCGGTTTCTCCCATTTGCTTTAGAATATCCATGGTTCGTTTGGCTTCATCTTCGTCAATGATACTGATGGCACTACCTACATGCACAAGTACATAATCCCCTATTTTGGCTTCGGGAACCATGGCAAGATTCACTTCTTTCACAATACCGTCAAAGCTGACTTTGGCAATGCGGAACAAGTCATCCAGTTGTTCTTCTATTTTAATGATTTTTCCGGGTATGGCTAAGCACATAGCATTATTTTTTTAATTGTTTTTTTAACCAATCGTACCAGTGGTTCATGCCTTCTCCTGTGAGAGCTGAAACTTCAAAAAATTGCATGTTGGGATTGATTCTTCCAGCATACTCTTTAACCTTTTCAATATCAAAAGGAACATAAGGAAGCAAGTCTATTTTGTTGATGAGACAAATGTCGGCACTTTCAAACATATCCGGGTATTTGAGCGGTTTGTCATCGCCTTCTGTTGTGCTTATAATGACCACACGTTTATCTTCGCCTAAATAAAAACCGGCCGGACAGACTAAATTACCAACGTTTTCAATCATCAATACCGAATTTTCTTCGGGTTGAAGGTTTTCAAGCGCTTTAAAAATCATTTCACTATCCAAATGACAGGCTTTGCCCGTATTGATTTGAATCACGGGAATACCTACGGCATCAATACGGTTGGCATCTTGCATCGTTTGTTGGTCACCTTCAATCACATAAAATTTTATTTCATCCTTCAAATCTTTTAAGGTACGCTCCAAAATCGAGGTCTTACCAGAACCGGGCGAACTCACCAAATTCATAGCAAAAATGTTTTTGGCGGCCAAATAGCCCTTCACCCTTTCGGCAATCAAATTGTTATGCATTAAAATATCCTGTTCCAATTCAATGATAGAATGATGATGATGGTCATGTGAATGTGCATGATTATGATGATGGTGGTTGTGATGACCATGATGGTGTCCATGTTCATGTTCATGTTCATGATGATGATTCAAGGTTTCCACCATAACTTTATCACCCGGTTTGGTGTAAGTGATTTTATCCGTATTACTACATCCACAAGTTGAACACATAAGCTTAATTTTTTTCTATTTCAAGATATTTGATTTTCAGTTCTTTACCTGTTTTATATTCTTTGAAATAACTTCCACAGTTCGGGCAAGGATCAAAACGGTTATTCAATTCAAATTCATGATTACATTCCAAACATTTTGCCGTAGCAGGAACAATTTCAAAAATTTTGTTTGCACATTCCAACATCGTGTTTTTGGTTGCCATGGGCCAAACAAATTCCAATGCATCCAATTCAATTCCCGCCATGGAGCCAATCAACAAGTGGATTTTTTTAATCTTGCTTGCATTGTTTTTTCTGGCACTTTCTTCGGCGGCTTTAACAATACTCATGGCAATGGATAATTCATGCATGGTACAAATATAAGATGTTTCAATCCAAATTGAAAATTAAAGTTAATAATGTTACTCAAATTATTCAAGATAAATACATTATTTAGATTAATTCTAAATTTCTATATTTTAAAGTGACTTTATAAGCTTAAAATACACAAAAACAATACAAAAAATAATTGTTATATGATATATATCATTATTTGAATATATTTTTTTAGACTTTCAAAAAGTGATATTAGTTACAAATAAAAAATTTTTATATTTTTATGTAACAAAAATCATATTATTATGGCAATACAAACAACCCGAGAAACGTATTACGAAGCGATTATCAATCAAGGGTACACCAGACGTGATTTTATGAAGTTTGCCACCTTTATGGCAGCCTATTTGGGTTTGGAAAATTCCGCCATCGGACAAATTGCGGAAGCCCTTGAAAAAACCCCTCGTGTTCCTGTAATTTGGGAACACTATCAGGAATGTACATGTTGTAGTGAATCATTTATCCGGTCCGACCACCCTATAGTGGCGGATATTATTCTGGATAAAGTTTCACTGGATTATACGGAAACATTGATGGCGGCCGCGGGCGAACAAGCCGAAGCAGCCAAACATGAAACCATGAAAAAATATCATGGTGAATATATTTTATGTGTTGAAGGTTCAGTTCCGCTCGGTGCGGATGGAGTTTATTGTTGTATTGCAGGGCGCACGGCTATTGATCAGTTGAAAGAAGCCGCCGAAGGAGCCAAAGCCATCATTGCCTGGGGAAGTTGTGCTTCCAACGGTTGTGTGCAATCCGCCAAACCTAATCCTACGGAAGCCACTCCCATACATAAAATAATAAAAGACAAACCGATTATTCGCGTGCCCGGTTGTCCACCTATCGGTGAAGTTATGGCCGGGGTTATCGTTCATGTTTTGGCCTTTGGAAAGTTGCCCGAATTGGATAGTATGAACCGTCCCAAGGCATTTTATTCCAAACGTGTTCATGACAGTTGTTATAGAAGAGCTTATTATGATGCGGGACTATTCGTTGAATCTTTTGATGACCCGAATGCCAAAAAAGGATACTGTTTATATAAGGTAGGATGTAAAGGCCCGATGACTTATAATGCATGTGGTGTTATCAAGTGGAACAACGGTGTGAGTTATCCCATTCAATCCGGACACGGATGTTTCGGTTGTAGTGAAGATAATTTCTGGGATAACGGACCTATTTATGAAAGATTAACCAATATTCCGGGCTTTGGTATTGAAGCTAATGCGGATAAAATTGGAAAAGCCGCCGCAGGTGCTTTAGCGGTTGGTTTAGGTGTTCATGCTGTTGCTACAGCTCTTTCAAAACGTAAAGAAATGAGAAGAAGGCAAAGAGCCGGTGAAGTTAATTTGCAAGACTTGGATGATTAATTTTTAAAACCAAAAAACACATTAAAAAATTACAATTATGGCTGAAAGAATAGTTGTTGACCCCATAACCAGAATAGAAGGTCACCTTCGTGCCGAATTTACGGTCAAAGACGGAAAAATAGATGACGCGTACGTTTCATGTACCATGGTGCGCGGACTTGAAAATATCGTTAGAAACCGGGACCCCAGAGATGTTTGGGCTTTTGTTCAACGTACTTGCGGTGTGTGTACAAGTATTCATGCTGTAACTTCTGTAAGAGCAGTTGAAGATGCTATTGGTATTAAAATCCCGCCTAATGCAGAATTGGTTAGAAATATTATGATTGCAACAATTTACATGCATGATCATGCAGTGCACTTTTATCACTTACACGGTTTGGATTGGATAGATGTTGTTAATGCTCTGAAAGCCGATCCGGTTAAAACATCTGAAATTGCCAAAAGCATTTCCCGTTGGCCCAAAACTTCACCTAAATATTTTGAGGATCTTAAAAAGAGATTGACCAAGTTTGTAGAAAGCGGTCAGTTGGGAATTTTTGCCAATGGCTATTGGGGACACCCTGCAATGAAGTTGCCTCCTGAAGTGGATTTAATTGGTGTTGCCCATTATTTGGAAGCCCTCGAATGGCAAAAGGAGATTGTAAAGGTCCATACTATTTTCGGTGGAAAAAACCCGCACCCTAACTTCTTGGTAGGAGGTATGGCATGCTCTATCAACCCGGATGATGTCGGCGCGTTGAATGCTGAACGATTAGCCTATGTTCACAGACTGTTGAAAGATGCTTATCAATTCATCAATGAAGTTTATTATGCCGACGTATTGGCAATTGCTTCCTTCTATAAAGATTGGTTCTCCATTGGACGCGGATTTGCAAGTTATATGAGTTATGGAGAATATCCGCTAGAAGGATATTATGGAGATAAATTCAAATTTAAATCCGGTGTGATTCTGAATGGTGATATTTCCAAAGTTTATGATGTGAATCATCGAAACGGAGATATTAAAGAATATGTTAATAACTCCTGGTATCATTATTCCGATGGTGATGACAAATCCAAACATCCCTGGGAAGGCGAAACCAATATTGCTTATGAAGGTCCGAAACCTCCTTACAAACATCTGGATGTAAGCAAGAAGTATAGTTTTATCAAAACGCCGAGATGGAAAGATCATCCGGTGGAAGTTGGGCCATTAGCAAGAATTGTTATCAATTATGCACGTGGAGATGAAGAAACGAGAGAATTGGTAGATAGTGCATTGGAAAAACTCGGTTTACCATTTGAAGCCATGTATTCAACTATGGGACGTACACTGGCCCGTGCTATGTGTGCTAAACTCTCCGCTAAATGGGCATTGGAATTCTATGATCAATTGATTGAAAACATTAAAAACGGAGATACCCGTATGGCCAACATGGAAAAATGGGATCCTTCCACCTGGCCTAAGGAATGTAAAGGAGTTGGTTATGCCGAAGCACCTCGTGGAAGTTTGGCTCACTGGATAGTTATTAAAGACGGAAAAGTGGCTAATTATCAACAAGTAGTTCCATCTACATGGAATGCTTCTCCGAGAGATCCCAAGGGTCAAAGATCGGCATATGAATCCACCCTACTTGACACCCCTGTGGCAGATGAAAAACTACCTCTTGAATTATTGAGAACGGTTCATTCATTTGACCCTTGTATTGCATGTTCCGTACATTTATATGACGAACACGGTAAGCACATAACAAGTGTAGATAATATCTCAATGTGCACCGTTTAAAATTTTGAGTTATGGGAACCAAACTTTATAAAAGAGTATACGTATGGGAAGTACCGGTGAGGCTATTCCACTGGCTTAATGCAACAGCCATAGTGGTTTTAGCCGCCACCGGCTTGTTTATCGGCGATCCCTTGGCGTTGATGAGCCAAAATGAAGCCTACGAAACCTTTTTGATGGGTAAAGTGAGGTTTGTTCATTTTGCCGCGGGATATATTTTATTGGTAGTCTTCATTTTGAGGATATACTGGGGATTTGTAGGTAATAGATATGCTCAATGGAAGAATTTTCTACCATTTGGCAAAAAGAAAGCCAAGCGAATCAAGCATTTTATCAAACATGATGTTCTTCCGTTACCTTCTAATGAAGAAAGGTACTATGAAGAATTAAGTGTTGGTCATAATCCCGTCGCTTCTACTATTTATATCATCTTTTTCTTCATGTTATTTGTGATGATACTAACAGGTTTTGGGTTATATTCTCAGAATGCGGGATGGTGGCTACCCAAAATGTTTTCATGGGTCCCTCCCCTCTTTGGAGGTGATTTTGGAACCCGGCTGGTTCATCATGTCACCATGTGGTTGATTCTTTTGTTTGTTTTGGTTCATATTTATATGGCCGTTTATCATGATGTAGTTGAAGCAAGAGGTGAAATTTCATCCATGGTTAGTGGATTCAAATTTGTAAGATGGGAAAGATTCAAAAGCTTTAGAAAAAAAGCTAACAAAATCAAAGAAATCTTGGATGAACCCGTAGAAGAAGAATTGATGAATTAATGAGCAAAAAAATGTTTATCTTAATCCCGGGTAAACTCCCGGGATTACTTTTTAATAATGAAGTTTATTATGGAGCATAAAATCAACATCTGTTCTGCGGACAACACTTTTGAAGATAAGAGTAATAAAATTCTTGTGCTTGGTATTGGAAATTATTTGATGGGAGATGAAGGTGTTGGCGTACACATTGTTCAAAAAATGGAAAAAAGAAAGCTTCCGGATTATTTAGAAGTGTTGGATGGCGGAACCGGAGGTTTTTTCTTAATGCCTGTGTTTGATGAATATGGTTCGGTCATCATGATAGATGCAACCATGGATGGACAACCGGCCGGAACCATTAAAATCATCAAACCTCGTTTTGCTTCAGATTATCCTAATGCGCTAAGTGTTCATGACGTAGGATTACGCGATATGATTGAAGCTCTTTATTTGCGTGAAAAAAAACCTGAAATTCACTTGATGACCATTTCCGTGAAAGGTATTCAACCCATGGTTGTTGGTCTGACTCCCGAAGTTGAAAAAGTTATTGATAATGCTATTGAGCAAATTTTGAATTTAGCCGAAAAAATTCATCAAACCAAATAAATTTCCGGATCATGAGTTTTTTAAAAGACTTTTTGAAGCGAAGAGAGGAAAATCTTCGTAAACAAAAACAAGGTAAACCCCAATCAAAAACGGAAGAAAAACCTGTTTTGACCGATGAATTGTTTTGGGATATAGTCAATACTTATTTGAAACAAATCAAAGAAAATCCAAATATGGATAAAGCGGAAATTCTTAGCGATATTTTAGCTCAATACCCCGAAGAAATCATTCTGGCCTTTGGTAAACGCTTTGAAGAACTTAATAAATAAAGTTTCCTATACCTGGAATTCCATTATCTGTTTTATTTAAAATATCAAGTTTGGAAACTATTTCAAACGGTTTTTCAATCAAACCTTCCAAGTGCAAGAGTTGTAAATCGTTTTTAATCAAATTGATAGTTTCATTCTTCGTTATATTATCTTTCTTTATAATATCTATATAATCTTTTTCGGCTTCCTCTATCTTCCCTTCCATATATTTCATATGTGCCAAGTTAATAAGCATTTCCTTTGAGATATTTTCTGTCATATTGAAGTATTTCTCTTTAATTTTACCGGCCTCGTCCATTTTCCCCAATCTTAAATAAAACCAAAAGATGTTTGTATATTCAACACTCAATTCATTCTTTATAAATTCGTTTTCAGGATATTTGTGATGTAAATCCTCTAATAAACCTATGATTTCACATTGATGCAATATTTTTTTATTCACATCAAGTGTTTCATTTATTACTTCTTTTGATGAGTTTTTTTTGTTTTTATACTTAACAACATTTATATACTCTTCATTTACTTTATTGAAATAATCTTTGAAGTACGCCGTTTCACTTTTCATTGTTTGAAAAACAGGCAGACTGTCATCTAAATTCATCACTTCTTTTTCAGCTTGTTCAAAGTATTTTTTGGCCTTATTTAATAATTCCGTATTGCCCGATTGTTCAAATAAATTTTGATATAGTGTTACCAAATTTAATAAGGTGACTAATTTATCTGGCGTAAAAATTTCAGGGCTTTTTTTAGCTAATCTTTCTCTGATTTTCAATGCTTCTTCATACCATTTAATCGCTTCATCATACCGTTCCAATTCATCATGTATAATTCCCAAATTATGTTTTACTGTTCCCAAATAATGTTCATATTGCTCCGGATGCTTTTCATAAAGTTTCTGAAATACGTCCAATGCTTTTTTATAAAATGTAACGCCTTCTTCTTTGTCCAATACT
This sequence comes from Flavobacteriales bacterium, assembly GCA_027008965.1. Lineage (GTDB taxonomy): Bacteria > Bacteroidota > Bacteroidia > Flavobacteriales > Flavobacteriaceae > JAADED01. The sequence goes on from JALVDN010000029.1 coordinate 16,249, forward strand.
TGTAGCATTTTTTGTGGGCCTTCGGTTCTTTGAGCCGACAATATTCCGAATCCCGAAAAACTGCTTACACCGAAGGTATCAATTTCATCCCTTACATCAAATTTTTCTACATATGTATTACCTAAATTATTATACGTCAAGCCCACAAAAGGCAAATATTCTTCCGGATTTTCTTTGGCCAATTGCAAATAATATTTCAAAGATTCCTTAAAATATTTCACTGCATCCGTAAAATAAAATTCGATTTTGGATGAAATGGCCAAATTATTATAAGTTGCCGCTAAAAATCCCGGATTAAGCGGTATGTTATATTCATCTTTTATTTTTATGACTTTTTTGAAATTTCGGATGGCATCAAACATTTTACTTTCTTCAATAAAAATGTTGCCCAATTGATAATGGGCTTGGATTTGAATCCTTTTTACTTCGGGATTGGCGGAAAATCTTGCGGAATCCGTTATTTTTTTATAGTATTTTTTGGCGCCGTAGATATAATTGTTTTCTTCGGATACAACGGCCGCTTTCATGCCGATCTTAACAATCATTTCTTCTTTAATCTGTTTATCCAAATCTTCGTTGCTCTCAATCAATTTAATGAGTTTGTCATAATATTTTAAACCTGTTTTGAAATGTTCTTCATCATCATGTAATTCCGCCAACTTTTCCAGTACACGCACTAAATTGGTGAAATGTTGTGAATCATCTTTCAGGGATTCATACAAACCGGCCAGTTTTTTGTAGTAATCAACCGATTTTTCGTCCATGGTTTCATAATAGGAATGCGCCAGCATTTCCCAAACGGCTACTTTGTCTTCTGTTTCTGTCAACACATTTTCAGGAATTTCACGCAAAAGCTCAATCACTTTTACATAGTCGTGATTCAGAAAAGATTCGTAAGCCAATTCAAAGTTTCGGTTTATATTTTTCATTCCGTATATTGTTTTAAAAGTTCAAGATATCGGATTCTATCCATAGGTTGACACCATTCGGGGTTGAATTGATTGCTCGGCTTGTGAAAATCGGACAGCAGGATATCATA
>JALVDN010000030.1 GCA_027008965.1 Flavobacteriales bacterium
GGATTTGTATGTATTATCAATATTAAAAACAACGGCATTGTAATTGGCGTCTCCGAAAGCACGTGGCAAATCCCATATTTTTTTGCCGTCAATATATACCCTGATCCTGTTTTTTTGACGCCAAATGCCAACATGAATCAAATTGTTTTGGCTTGTAAAATTTTTGATTTGTTTTTTATTTTCTACAATCTTTTGATTGTCCTGATAAGAGGTTATTGAAGTTTGACCTTCTTTACCGCCGGCGGCAACAGGATGCAACCACAGTCTCACGCCGTTTTTACCATGTCTGAACCGTTGCCATTGCGTAAAATCGGTTTTACGGTTTTGAAGTTCCACAATGTTAATCCAAAGTCCTGTGGAATAAAAGCTGTAATTATCGTCAACATACAAGTCAAATTCTAAGGTGGAATTCTCAGGAATGTTTGTGATACCTTCCGGTGTAAATTGTCCTTTGCCAGATAGTTTTAGCCATTTAGTGTCATCATCATCAAAAGTTACGATTTCGCCACCGGTATTGGTGTTCCATGTAACCGGAAAATCGCCGATAGCATCATTTTTAAAGGAGTCGGAAAAGACCACTTTGTTACCCGGCACAAAATCATTTTTACCTTTGGCTTTTCTTGATTTCCGGTTTTTTTTGGATTTTGATTTTTTTCGTCTTGATTTTTTTGAATATTCAGGTTCATCATCCTTACGTCGTTTGTTTTTGCCATCAATTTCATCTTCGGCTTCATCATATACCTTATCTATACTTTTGTCTATCCTTCTTTTGGATCTTTCTTCGGCTTCGCGTTTGATTTTTTCTTCGGCGTGTTTTTTCAGTTTTTTCAAAAACTGGGCATGGGTTTGAGGTATGGCTCCGATGAAAAAAAACATGAGCATAAAAAATTTGATAGCCTTCATTTTGTTTTGTTTTTATAGGTTAATAGAAAATGTTGTCCGGGTTTGTGTCGTGCATTGATTTACTACAAAACTAAGTGTAGTTCAGTGGACGGGAGTGGAATTATGTAACAAATGCTTGGAAATATGTAACAAAAACAAGGAAAAACGGAGTTCAGTGGATTTTAGTTGCTTTTTTGCGACTTAAATTCGGAAGGTGTAACGCCAAATTGATTTTTAAAACACTTATTGAAATAGCCCGGATCATTAAATCCCGACATATAAGCAATTTCCGAAATGTTTACTTTGGCTTCGGTCAATAAGCGGGCGGCGTAGTTGAGCCGTTGGATTCTCAGGAATTGTGTGGTGGTTTTTCCGGTCAAGGCTTTGAGTTTCCGGTGCAATTGCATCCGGCTCATGGCCATGGCCGAAGCAAAATCATCGGATGTGAAATGGGGGTTGGTGAGATGTTGATCCAAAACCTTATTTAAATGTTCAAAAAAGGTGCGGTCTTTGTCGGGTATGTCTTGCGGGATATTTCCGACAAAGAGGTATTCGTTCATGATTTTCTCCTTGATTTTTTTTCTGAAATTCAATAAGTTGTTGACTTTCAGTTTGAGAATCTCTTCATTGAACGGTTTTTCAATATAATCATCGGCGCCGGTGGCCAAGCCTTCGATTTTGTTTTTTTCGCCGGCTTTGGCCGTGAGTAAAATCACCGGAATATGGTTGGTTCTTTGACAGGATTTGAATGCTTTGAGAATTTCTATGCCGTCTTTTCCGGGCATCATCACATCACTGATAATAATGTCGGGGATGTGTTCAAAAGCTTTTTCCAAACCTTCATCGCCGTCTTTGGCTGTTATGATTTTAAAACAATCCGAAAATATTCGGCTTATATAATGCCTGACATCTTTGTTGTCTTCAATGATGAGCAAAATCGGGTCGTCGGCACGTTCAACGGGACAATTCTCGGGCTCCTCGGGAATTTCCTGTTGTACCGGTAAGGGTTGGTGTGCTTTTACGGTTTCGTCCGGTGAAATTATTTCATCTTCGTTATAACTGGTTTTATTACCCGGTAAAATCACTTGGAATGTAGTCCAACCGTCATCACCACTATTAACGGATATTTTTCCCTTATGAAGTTGAACAAGTTGTTTGACGATGGACAAACCCAATCCGATACCTTCCGAATGCTTGTCTTTTTGATAAAATCGTTCAAAAATGCGGTTTAAATCTTCCTTGTTGAGTTTTTTGCCCGTGTTTTTTATCATTATAATCAACTGCCCATTTTCACATCTAACGCTGAATTTTACATGGCCTCCTTGTTCGGTGTATTTGAATGAGTTGGAAAGCAAGTTGTTGATTATTTTTTGAACCACATCTTTATCCAGCCAAAAACAATCCTCCTTGCATTGATTTTCTATCCTATACGTTATATTTTTTTGACGGGCGAGCGATTCGAAATTATTGGCTAGAAAGTTGAAAAAATCATCCGGTTTCACACACGAAATTTTCAACCTGCGTTTGCCCGATTCAAGTTTTGTGAGGTCTAAAACCTGATTGACTAAATCCAGCAGTCTGTCCGCATTTTTTTGAATAATTTGAAATAAATTCCGGTCTTCTTTGGTTAGATCATTTTGTTTAAGACGTTGTTTGACCGGACTCAAAATAAGCGTTAACGGTGTACGGAATTCATGAGATATGTTGGCAAAAAAGTCGGACTTGATTTGATCCAGTTCTTGCAGTTTAACAACAATCTTTTGTCTGTTTTTATATAAAGAAAAAAGAAATAAGGCTAACAGGGAAATAAATCCCATAATGCCGAAAAATAAATTCCGTTGATTGCGTTTTTGTTGGGCGATGATTTTGTTTTTTGAGTTTAAGAGTGCTATTTCCTTCTCCTTTTTTTCGGTTTGATAAATGGTTTCCAATTCACGGATTTTAGCGGCGTTTTGCACCTTATTTAAAGAGTCTTTTAAATGCGATGCCTTTTTCAGAAAATAAAATGCATTTTTAAAATCGTTTTTAAGTGCATAAGCATCGGATAAATGTTTATATGATGCTTGCTGGATATAACTGTTTTTTTCAATTTTATTAGTTTCAATTGACTTTTTAAAATAATAGATGGCTTTATCCGGCCGGTTTTGTTTGAGCGAAAGGTTTCCCAGTGCAATGGACGCTTGAGATGCTTCAAACGGGTTATTTGTTTTATGGTGCAGTTCATATCCCTGTAGAAGAAATTTCTCAGCATCGCTTAATTGATTTTGATTCATCTTGATGCGCCCTAAATAAATGCTTATTTGGGCCAAGGTTAAACGGTCTTGGATAGCGTTGAAAAATTGATAGGATTTTTGAAGTAAACTGTCGGCTTTGTCCAACTGATTTTTGTGGAAATAGACTTCTCCCAAATGCCAATTGGTTGTATTGAGAAAAAACTCCGCACCGCGAGGGAGTTTTTTAAATTCATTATTGGCTTTCAGAAAATATTCTTCGGATTTGTCATATTCTTTCAATTGCAAATACACATCTCCTATGCTTTGATAGGCTGCGGCAATTATAATAGGCCTTAAAGGGCGCACGGTGTGCAAAGAATCCACCTTCAAATAATAACGCAATGCTTGGTTTAAATGATTTTTTCTTACGTATATGTTTCCCAATGCTATGTATGTATCGGCCAATGTGGAAGGATCACCGGTTTGTTCGGCTATTTCCGTACATTTCAAACAAGCATCAATGGCTTCATCGTTTTTCCCTTGAATATATTTGATATGACAAATACCATTATATGACACTGCAATTCCTTTGGTATATCCTATTTTTTGAGCTTTGGTCAAAGACCTTTTGAAATAGCTTATGGCCGAATCATGTTGTTGTAACCGTCTGTAATAATTGGCCATCAGATAATCTGCATCTACCAATCCTATACTGTATTTTTTGTCTATGCTGAATTTTTTTAATTGATGAATATAATAAAGCGCACTGTCGGGTTTCGGATTAATATAACGGGCCATTTGTTCTTTCAAACGGTTGTATTCTACCGAATCTTTGTCTGACAATTTTTTCCGGTTCAATTCCAGGATTTCCTCCTCAATGCCTTGACTTGTCAATGAGGTTGAAAATAAATAAATAAAAAAAATAAAAAAGCGGGTAACCTTCATTACATAACAAAGTTATAAAAATAAATTTATTTTAACCTGCATATAATTTTATTGTCATATTATTCATTTGTTTTGAAATAAACGGAAAGTAAAAAATTATTGGAAATTTTAAAAAACACAAGCATTTTGAAAAATAAAAAACAGGATTATTCTCTTGACTAAAGATTTAAATCTACTCAAATGTTATCATTTTAACAAACATTTAACTACAAAATGTATACAAAAAGAAAAATTTTCCTTATGTTTGTTTTGATACTACAAAATATTTTATCATGAAAAAAATTACATTGGTTCTTTTACTGCTTACGGGAATTTTTCAAGCACAGACCCTCCGTGAAGTCTATCACTCGGTGCAAAACGGAACACCGTCAGGGAGCGTTAACGAGCCCGGAACAATACTTTATCCGGTTGGATACAATATGTATAGTAGTAAAACTCCGGTGATTTTCGTTCATGGAATAACCGGTAAATTAACCGGAGGTTATGAAGCGCACATACAAGGTGTGATGCAATATGGTATTAAGGCGGCATTTGTGCAATTATATCCCACGGGTAGTCCCGAAGAAAACGGAATGCTTTTGAAGCGAATGATTGACAGAGTGGCGCAACATTACGGTTCGGCCACAGTGAGTATTGTTGCCCATAGTAAAGGTGGTTTGGATACCGAAAGAGCTTTATATGGTCACAATCCTTATAACTATTCCATTCCGAGTTTTGGTTATGAAAAAGTGGATGGGGTTTATACCTTCGGATCACCGCTCAAAGGCTCGCGTGTAGCCGATGTGGGTTCGGCACTTTCATGGACCGGTATTGCCTGGATTGCCATGTGGTATTTGAATGCTTTCGACCTGACTCAAGCCAGTGTGCAGGAGTTTCATAATTGGGCCAAATCGTGGAGAATCAACAGTAACGGTTCATTCAGAAACTATTATAATCCCAACGGGGTATCATATTCACGTTTGAATATGGTGGAAGATAATACCACCCGTTGGTGGGCGCATCAATCCGATGATCCGTGCTATGAAAACAAATGGTATTTCTGCTATGTGGGTAATGCATTTCATCACACCGTGGGTGCTTATTTGGATGCTTATTGGGAGTGGGATTGGTTTAATTCGGGTTGGAGAAACTGGCATCCCGAGAATGACGGGTTTATTGCCGTTTACAGAGCGCGGAGAGAGGTTGTTCAAAATGCATCGCCTGCATTTACACCCGGAGCAGGGGATTCCAATTATATAACCATGAATGATGCCAACCATACATCTCTTTGGGACCCGGGACAAGGACATTTTGTAAGTGAAGTGGCTCCATATCTACATTACGGATTATATGCCGCATACAGACCGGGACAAAGTACTCCGGAAAAGGATCAAAATTTACAAGTTCGGCAAACACCCGAATATCCCGTTTATT
>JALVDN010000031.1 GCA_027008965.1 Flavobacteriales bacterium
AAGACCTTGGCAACTACTACGGTTCCGGCGCCTGGGGTTTCAATTTCAACGACAATACCTACTATATCCACCTCCAACAAAAACCTTTGCCCGGACAAAAAGTAGATATAAAACGAACCGAACCCGTCATTCCCGGCTTAGTGCTCATTTCCAATGTCATCACCGGAGAAAAAAAATCAGGCGATAATGCATACATTTATGGTGACCCCATGACCTACTACCGCACCATCTTCGGAACCATACCCGCAGGCCGGGATACCTTCCGCATCAAAGGATCCATCCCCAATCCCCCCAAAACTTTTTTACGATTGTTAAAAATCCATCTCCGGCAAAACGGAATAACAATAGAAGGTCATAAAAAAATCAAAACATCACCCGGAACTTTACTCAAATTGAAAAAGCTCTGGACAAAAAAATCCCGCAAACTCGAATTCCTCGCTCAGCAAACCATGAATTACAGCATCAACCATTATTCCGAAGCGCTTGCACGTCTCCTCATCCAAGGCAAAAACCCGCAAGACGGATATCTCTCCAAGGACAGCATTAATACCTATTTCAACAGCATCGGATTTCAACATATAAACCTGGAAGACGGAAGCGGTTTGGCCCCTGACAACCTCATTGCTCCTTCCGAATTCACAAGATATTTCCAAAAAATCTACCGACAAAAAGGATTGAAATATCTTCAAAAATACCTTCCTCAAGCCGGAAAGGATGGCTATGCCAAATATTTTCTGAAAAACAAACCGGTTCAATCCCGGATTTGGCTCAAAAGCGGTTCCGTGAGCAAAGTACAAAACTATGTGGGTATATTTCAATCCGCCTCAGGAAAATACTACACCTTCGCCATAATGGTCAACCACTTTTCCACCACACATGCACAAGTAAAAAAATCCATTGAAAAATATCTCCAACAACTCATTTTAGAATTATAAAATTTTCAGGGCGCCTTATGGCGTGCTCCGTTTAAATCTTTTTCGGCTCAGCCTGCGGATGTAATGGCGTTTTGCGGGGTCTCCTCGTCTCCGCTCGGAGCCTCCTCAACACGCCCAATGGCTATCAAGGGGATGAGATAGAAAAAGAATTATTTTTTATTTGTTCAATGAAGAAAATGATAGCATAGCCAAAGCTATGGTATCATTTGATGAAGCAGAACAGGTGAAAAAGAAACTTTTTATAACCATTCAATTTGATAGCCATTGGGCGTTAGCACATCCGCTCGGCTTCGCCTTCAAAAGGATACCACTGCGCCCGCCGGCGCTAAAACAAATCCATTCATAAATTGAAGATATCATTGCAAAATCTTCAAAAATGAACCTTTTTTCAGCCTTACATTTTTAAATAAAGGAAAGACTTTCATTTTCAATTCCTTCCGTATCAATATTTATATTAAATTTGCCGAAAATTTTAAAGCGAAAAAATTATGACCGGAATGAACATTCTTTATGTGGTTTTAGCCGTTAGTATTATTGCATTGCTATTCACCTTTTGGCGTTCCACCTGGGTAGCCAAACAAGAAGTCGGAACAGAACGTATGGCCCGTATTGCCAATCATATCCGACGTGGAGCCATGGCATTTTTGATGGCCGAATACAAAGTTCTCATTGTCTTTGTTTTAGTTGTTTTTCTTTTACTCGCCTTTTCCGCCGACCCGAAAACTTCATCATGGTTGGTTGGAGTCTCCTTTATTTTAGGAGCATTTAGCTCCGCTTTGGCCGGTTTTATCGGCATGCGTGTTGCTACCAACGCCAACGTTCGTACCGCCAATGCCGCCCGTAGCGGTTTGGGAAAAGCACTTGAAGTGGCGTTTACCGGAGGAAGTGTGATGGGCTTGGCAGTGGTTGGACTCGGAGTCTTAGGACTTACTTTGCTATTTCTTATATATTCTAATATCGGTTGGGATGTTTATAAAGTAATCACTGTCATCACAGGGTTTTCTTTCGGCGCATCCGCCATTGCACTTTTTGCCCGCGTAGGTGGTGGTATCTACACCAAAGCCGCCGATGTAGGTGCCGACTTGGTGGGTAAAGTGGAAGCCGGAATCCCCGAAGACCATCCGCTCAACCCCGCAACCATTGCCGATAATGTAGGTGATAACGTGGGTGACGTGGCAGGAATGGGTGCCGATCTTTTTGAATCTTATGTAGGATCACTCATCAGTGCTATGGTTTTAGGTTCCATGTTTATTGGTCTACCGCAGTTTACTGGAGAAAATCAACTAAATGCCGTATTTCTCCCCTTAGTATTGGCCGCCGCAGGAATCATCACCTCCATTTTAGGAACCTTTTTTGTAAAAGTAAAAGAAGGTGGAAGTCCCCATAAAGCACTCAACACGGGCGAATTGATTTCCGGATTTTTAATGATTGTTGCTTCATGGTTTATTGTTGACTATTTCTTGCCCGAAAAATGGGAATTTAATGGTAAAACATATACTTCATTGGGTGTTTTCCTGGCCATTATTTTCGGTTTGGTAGCAGGGATTTTAATTGGATTGATAACAGAATACTATACGGGAACCTTCAAAAAACCCGTTTGGCGCATTGTTAAACAATCCACAACAGGTCCCGCAACCAATATTATCTCCGGACTAAGTGTAGGCATGGAATCAACCCTCCTACCTATATTAATATTAGCCATTGCCATAATGGGAGCCTATCATTTCGCAGGCCTATATGGAATAGCCATTGCTGCCGTAGGAATGTTATCCAATTTGGGAATACAATTAGCTGTGGATGCTTACGGTCCCATTGCCGACAATGCCGGAGGTATTGCTGAAATGTCTAAACTTCCCGAAGAAGTTCGTGAACGTACCGATGAACTCGATGCAGTTGGAAATACTACTGCCGCAATCGGAAAAGGTTTTGCTATCGGTTCTGCTGCCTTAACAGCATTGGCATTATTTTCCGCATTCATGCAAACCGCTAAAATCGACTCCATCAATGTGGCTAATCCCAAAGTTATGGCAGGTCTACTAATTGGCGGAATGCTTCCTTTCTTATTCTCAGCATTAGCTATGGGAGCAGTAGGTCGTGCCGCTAAAGATATGATTGATGAAGTTCGCCGGCAGTTCCACAATATCCCCGAGTTGAAAAAAGCTTTGGAAATCATGCGAAAATATGCCGGCAAAAAAGAAGAAGAATGGGATCCTGCCGATTTGGAATATTTTGAAAAAGCCGATGAAAAAGCCGAATATGAAAAATGTGTGGAAATTTCAACCAAAGCATCCTTGCGGGAAATGCTATTACCCGGACTTATAGCTGTTGTAACACCTGTATTGGTTGGATTTATCGGTGGTCCTGAAATGCTAGGCGGTCTTTTGGCCGGAGTTTTGGTAAGTGGTGTAATGATGGCAATTTTCCAAGCTAACGCCGGAGGAGCCTGGGATAATGCTAAGAAAATGATAGAACAAGGTGTTGAAGTGGATGGAAAAAAATTAACCAAAGGGTCTGAAGCACACGCCGCCGCCGTGACAGGTGATACGGTTGGTGACCCATTCAAAGATACTTCCGGCCCGTCATTGAATATCTTGATAAAACTGATGTCTATCGTTGCATTGATATTAGCACCGATTTTGGCATCAACATTATAAAATGGATTCTCCGCAGGAAAAGCTTTTCCTGCGGAGAAAAATTTTTTGAGGAAATAGAACTTTGAAAAGATTTTTTTTGTATATTTGCATGCCAAATTAACGCATGGCGTGATGCCGATGTAGCTCAGCTGGCTAGAGCAGCTGATTTGTAATCAGCAGGTCGTGGGTTCGAGTCCCTCCATCGGCTCATATGAGATGAAAGGATAAGATCATTGAGAAAAAAACAAGGTGGGGTTCCCGAGTGGCCAAAGGGGGCAGACTGTAAATCTGTTGCGCAAGCTTCGGAGGTTCGAATCCTCCCCCCACCACCCGATAAGCGGGAGTAGCTCAGTTGGTAGAGCATCAGCCTTCCAAGCTGAATGTCGCGGGTTCGAGTCCCGTCTCCCGCTCAACTCGACAAGCCGATGTAGCTCAGGGGTAGAGCGTTTCCTTGGTAAGGAAAAGGTCACGGGTTCAAATCCCGTCATTGGCTCAAGCGAGGCACCATTAAGCAAAACAAAACAAATTAAAACAAAAGTATTATGGCAAAAGAAAAATTTGAAAGGAAAAAACCGCACGTCAATATCGGTACCATCGGTCACGTAGACCACGGTAAAACCACATTGACGGCTGCTATCACCAAAGTTTTGGCCGAAAAAGGTCTTGCAGAACAAAAAGACTTTGAATCTATCGATAATGCGCCCGAAGAAAAAGAAAGGGGTATTACGATTAACACTGCACACGTTGAATATGAAACCGACAAGAGACACTATGCACACGTTGACTGTCCTGGTCACGCCGACTATGTAAAAAACATGGTAACCGGTGCAGCTCAAATGGACGGGGCTATTTTGGTTGTAGCCGCAACTGATGGGCCTATGCCTCAAACACGTGAGCACATCTTGTTGGCTCGTCAAGTAGGTGTACCTAAGATTGTTGTATTCATGAACAAAGTGGACATGGTAGATGATGAGGAATTATTGGAGTTGGTTGAGATGGAAATCCGTGACTTGTTGTCCTTCTATGATTATGACGGTGATAACACTCCTGTAATCAGAGGTTCGGCTTTAGGTGCGCTCAATGGCGATCCCAAATGGGTAAAAACCGTTGAAGAGTTGATGGATGCCGTTGATACTTGGATTGATGAACCTCAACGTGATGTGGATAAACCTTTCTTGATGCCTATTGAAGACGTATTCTCCATTACAGGTCGTGGTACGGTTGCAACAGGGAGAATAGAAACAGGTATTATCCATACTGGAGACCCTGTTGAAATCATCGGTTTCGGTGATGAAAAATTAACCTCCGTTGTAACAGGAGTTGAAATGTTCCGTAAAATCTTGGATGAAGGTCAAGCCGGTGATAATGTAGGTTTGTTGCTCCGTGGTATTGAAAAGAACCAAATTCGTAGAGGTATGGTTATCGCCGAGCCTGGAACAATTAAACCTCACAAAAAATTCAAAGCCGAGGTATATATTTTGAAAAAAGAAGAAGGAGGTCGTCATACACCTTTCCACAACAACTATCGTCCTCAGTTCTATTTAAGAACAACTGACGTAACGGGAGAAATTCACCTTCCTGAAGGAGTGGAAATGGTATTGCCCGGCGACAACCTCACCATCGAAGTTGAATTGATTCAACCGGTAGCTTTGAATAAAGGCTTGCGTTTTGCTATCCGTGAAGGTGGTAGAACGGTTGGAGCAGGTCAGATTACAGAAATTCTTGACTAAGAATTTGATCATTCATATATAATGAATTGGAAGCTCAATTTTGATTGGGCTTCCCTTTCATTATAAATACGGGCATAGCTCAGTTGGTAGAGCACCGGTCTCCAAAACCGGGTGTCGGGAGTTCGAGTCTCTCTGCCCGTGCTGGGATGGAAGTACTCAACGTTAACTATGTAAGTTATGGCAAATTTTATAGAAAGCGTAAAAAATTATTTGAAGGGAGCTTATGATGAATTGGTTCATCATGTGGTATGGCCTTCGTGGAAAGAGGTGCAGCAATCTACCATTGTTGTGGCCTTGTTCACTCTTATATTTTCATTATTCATATTTATAGTGGATTATATATTTAGAAAAATCCTTACTGCATATTATAAATTAATTAGCTAATAGCATGTCCGATTCAAAGAAATGGTATGTGCTCAGGGTAATCAGCGGAAAAGAGCATAAACTGAAAGCGCTGATTGAAAATGAAGTGGCCCGTTATGGCCTTCAAGATTATATTGGCGAAATTCTTATTCCTACTGAAAAGGTAATCAAGCTTCAAAAAGGAAAAAGAATCACAAAAGAAAAAACATTGTTCCCGGGATATATTTATATAGAAGCGGATTTGAGCGGAGAACTGCCACATGTTATAAAATCAATACCCGGAGTCATGGGCTTTTTAACGGCAGTGAAAGGAGGAGACCCTATGCCGTTGAGTGAAATGGAAGTTAACCGATTATTGGGTAAAATGGATGAAATGGCGATGCAAGAAGGGAATATTCTCAATCCTTTCAAAGTTGGTGAGGCCGTTAAAATTACGGATGGACTTTTTAAAGACTTTGACGGTGTGATTGAAGAAATTAGTGATGATAATAAGAAATTAAAAGTGATGGTTAAAATGTTCGGAAGGAAAATTCCTTTGGAATTGAATTTCTTCCAAGTAGAAAAAATATGAATGTTACGCACAAATAAATAAATGCTTCCAAGTTTATTTAAATTAAAAAAGAAAAGATGGCAAAAGAATTATTTAAAGTAATTAAGCTACAAATCCGGGGAGGCCAAGCGAATCCTTCGCCGCCGGTAGGACCCGCACTTGGAGCAGCAGGAGTGAACATTATGGAGTTCTGTAAGCAGTTCAACGCCCGGACGCAGGAAAAGCAAGGGCAAGTGCTTCCGGTAACTATTAATGTTTACAAGGACAAATCTTTTGATTTTGTAGTAAAAACTCCTCCTGCAGCAGTCCAATTGATGGAAGCGGCTAAGATTAAGAAAGGATCAGGTGAGCCTAACCGGAAAAAAGTAGGGAGCGTTACTTGGGAACAAGTACGTAAAATAGCAGAAGATAAAATGCAAGATTTGAATGCATTTAGTGTTGAAAAGGCAATGTCCATGATTGCCGGTACGGCTCGTTCAATGGGAATAACCATTGAAGGAGAAAATCCTTTTGAAAATCAAAACTAATAATTATGGCAAGAATCAGTAAAAAAAGAAAGGCTGCTTTGTCAAAGTATGATAAGGATAAGTTGTATTCACTTGAAGAGGCAAGCAAATTAGTCAAAGATTTGTCCTATGAGAATTTTGACGCATCCGTGGATATTGCAGTTAGATTAGGTGTTGATCCCCGAAAGGCGGATCAAATGATTCGTGGTGTGGTCACTTTACCTCACGGAACCGGAAAAGATGTCAAAGTCTTGGCTTTGGTAACTCCCGATAAAGAGGATGAGGCTAAAGAAGCGGGAGCGGATTATGTAGGTTTGGATGAATATATTGAAAAAATCAAGCAAGGTTGGACCGATGTTGATGTGATAATCACCATGCCTTCGGTGATGCGAAAACTGGGACCTTTAGGTAGAATTTTAGGACCGAGGGGTCTTATGCCTAACCCTAAAACAGGTACGGTGACCATGGATGTAGGAAAAGCAGTGCGAGATGTTAAGGCCGGTAAGATAGACTTCAGGGTAGACAAAAAGGGTATTGTTCATGCATCCATCGGAAAAGTTTCTTTTGATCCGGAAAAAATAAAAGAAAATGCAGAAGAACTTATCCATACCTTGGTGAAAATGAAACCGGCATCAGCTAAAGGAACCTACATGAAATCAATAGCTATTTCATCAACCATGGGACCTGGAATCAAAGTGGATACAAAGTCCGTTTAAAACAATCAAAAATTAACGTATGAGAACGCGTGAAGAAAAAGCACAGATGATAGCCGACCTAAAAGACCGGCTTTCCGAATATAATGTAATTTATTTTGTGGATATTTTGGGCTTGGATGCTCCCACCACTTATGCATTGAGAAAGGCATGCAATAAAGGCGGTATTAAACTGCAAGTTGTCAAAAACACATTATTGGCAAAAGCCATGGACCAATCTGAAAAAGATTTTGACAACCTTAAGGATATACTGCACGGGAGCACAGCATTGATGTTGGCCGAAGCCGGAAATAAACCCGCAAAAGTAATCAAAGAGTTTAGAAAAAAATCCGATAAGCCTGTATTAAAAGGTGCTTGGATTGAAGAAGGAATTTATATTGGAGACGAACAATTGGAATTCTTGACAAGTATCAAATCCAAAGAAGAACTTATCGGAGATATTGTATTGTTACTGCAATCTCCTGCTAAGAATGTAATCTCCGCATTGAAATCGGGAGGACAAAAAATAGCGGGAATTCTACAAACTTTATCAGAAAAAGGAAACTAATAACTAACTTAAAACAATAGAAATTATGGCAGATTTAAAAGCATTAGCAGAACAATTGGTTAACTTAACGGTTAAAGAAGTTAACGAATTAGCTGATATTCTCAAAGAAGAATACGGCATTGAACCTGCGGCGGCAGCCGTAGCAGTAGCAGGACCTGCAGGTGGTGCAGGAGAAGGTGGCGGAGAAGAAAAAACCGAGTTTGACGTTATTTTGAAATCCCCGGGAGCTTCCAAATTGGCGGTTGTTAAATTGGTGAAGGAATTGACCGGTCTCGGATTGAAAGATGCCAAAGCTTTGGTTGATAGTGCTCCGGCACCTATCAAAGAAGGCATTTCCAAAGATGAAGCCGAAGGCCTCAAAAAATCTTTGGAAGAAGCCGGAGCCGAAGTGGAACTCAAGTAAAAACTAAGCGTTTTATAGAAAGTTTAGGTCAAATTTTTTGACCTAAACTTTCGTATTCTATAACGTACTATGTGCGAACCTTTTTATAAACCTCAAAACTTTGTCTTTGATATGGCAAAAAAACAATCCAACAGCATCCTCCAAAAAAAAGATCCCAAAACAGGTAGAATCAATTTCTCTTCATTGAAAAATATCCCTGATTATCCTGATTTTTTGGATATTCAAATAAAATCTTTCCGTGATTTTTTCCAACTTGAAACAAAGCCTGATGAAAGAAAAAAAGAAGGGCTATACAAAGTTTTTATGGAAAATTTTCCGGTGACGGATACACGAAATCAGTATATTCTTGAATTTTTGGACTATTCCATTGATCCTCCCCGTTATTCAGTGCAAGAGTGTATAGAAAGAGGATTAACTTACAGTGTACCTTTAAAAGCACGTTTGAAAATTGAATGTACCGATCCCGAACATGAAGATTTTGAAACCAAAGTTCAAGACGTTTATTTGGGTAATATACCCTACATGACCCCGAGAGGGACTTTTGTGATTAATGGGGCTGAACGTGTAGTAGTTTCTCAGTTACATCGTTCGCCTGGGGTTTTCTTCGGACAATCGGCTCATACAAACGGAACCAAATTATATTCGGCACGTATTATTCCTTTCAAAGGTTCGTGGATGGAATTTGCCACGGACATCAATAATGTGATGTATGCCTACATCGACAGAAAGAAAAAATTGCCGGTAACCACATTGCTCAGAACAATAGGATATGAAAGGGATAAAGATATCTTGGAACTTTTTGGATTGGCCGATGAAGTTAAAGTAACCAAAACCGGACTAAAAAAATATTTGGGTAGAAGATTGGCCGCCCGTATTCTGAAAACATGGCACGAAGATTTTGTGGATGAAGATACGGGAGAAGTAGTATCCATTGAAAGAAATGAAATCGTTTTAGACAGGGATACTATTTTGGAAAAAGAACATATTCCTTTGATTTTGGATGCGGGGGTAAAAACCATTCTATTACACAAGGAGGATGCACATGCCAATGATTATGCCATCATTTATAATACACTACAAAAGGATCCTACCAACTCCGAAAAAGAAGCGGTGGAATATATCTACAGGCAATTGAGAAATGCCGAACCGCCCGATGAAGAAACTGCACGCGGTATCATTGACAAACTTTTCTTTAGTGATCAGCGTTATGATTTAGGAGAAGTAGGACGTTATAAATTAAATAAAAAATTAGGGCTTGATATCCCTTATGATGTTAAAACCTTAACCAAGGAAGATATCATCACGATTATTAAAACTTTGATTAAACTGATCAACTCCAAACAAGAGGTGGATGATATTGATCACCTTTCAAACAGAAGAGTAAGAACCGTCGGAGAACAACTAACCCAACAGTTTTCGGTAGGTTTGGCAAGAATGGTACGTACGATTAAGGAGAAAATGAATGTGCGTGATAATGAAGTTTTCACACCTGCCGATTTGATCAATGCCAAGACACTTTCTTCTGTGATCAATAGCTTTTTCGGTACCAACCAGCTTTCCCAGTTCATGGATCAAACCAATCCTTTGGCTGAGATTACACATAAAAGAAGATTATCGGCATTAGGACCCGGAGGTTTGTCGCGTGAACGTGCAGGTTTTGAGGTACGTGACGTACACTATACACATTACGGTCGCTTATGTCCTATTGAAACACCGGAAGGACCCAATATCGGTTTGATTTCCTCTTTGGCCGTTTATGCCAAAGTAAACGATATGGGATTCATTGAAACGCCTTATAGAAAGGTTGAAAACGGAAAAGTAAAATTCGAAGAAGAACCTGTCTATCTCACTGCTGAAGAGGAAGAAGGTAAGAAAATTGCCCAAGCTACGATTGAAATAGATGATGAAGGAAATATAGTTCCCGAGCGATTGGTTGTAAGGGAAGAAGGAGATTTTCCTGTAGTGGAAAAAACCGAGATAGATTACATTGATGTTGCACCTAATCAAATTGCATCCATCTCCGCTTCACTCATTCCTTTCTTGGAGCATGATGATGCTAACCGTGCCTTGATGGGATCAAACATGATGCGTCAGGCAGTGCCTTTGATGAATCCCGAGTCGCCTATAGTAGGTACCGGGCTGGAAGAAAGAGTGGCAACGGATTCAAGAATTCTTATCAATGCCGAAGGAGAAGGAGAAGTTATATATGTGGATGCAGACAAGATTATTATTCGTTATGATCGGTCTGAAGAGGAGCGTCTCGTGAGTTTTGATGAAGATGAAAAAACCTATGATCTCATTAAATTCAGGAAAAGTAATCAGAATACGACCATTAACTTGCGTCCCATCGTAAAAAAAGGTGACCGCGTTACGAAAGGACAAGTTCTCACCGAAGGTTATGCAACCGAAAACGGTGAATTGGCTCTCGGTAGAAATTTGGTTGTAGCCTTTATGCCTTGGAAAGGATACAATTTTGAGGACGGAATTGTTATTTCGGAGAAGGTAGTCAAAGAAGATTATTTCACTTCCATCCACATCGATGAATTTTCGTTGGAAGTCAGAGATACCAAACTTGGCCCTGAAGAATTAACCAATGATATTCCGAATGTAAGTGAAGAAGCAACAAGAGATTTGGATGAAAACGGAATAATCAGAATCGGTGCGGAAGTAAAAACCGGAGATATACTGATAGGAAAAATCACACCGAAAGGAGAATCCGATCCAACACCTGAAGAAAAATTATTGAGGGCAATCTTTGGAGAGAAAGCCGGAGATGTGAAAGATGCTTCATTGAAAGTGCCTTCTTCGGTAAGTGGAGTGGTGATAGATAAGAAACTATTCACCCGTTCCATAAAAGACCGGAGAAAACGACTTCAGGATAAGGTGGAAATAGAAAGACTTGAAGCGGAATATGCAGAAAAATTGAAGCAACTCAAAACCAAATTGGTTGAAAAATTATTCACACTTGTAGGAGGCAAGACATCTCAAGGTGTATTGAATGAACTGAATGAAGAAATATTCCCCAAAGGAAAAAAATTCACCTTGAAAATGCTCAGTGCATTTGATGATTTTGAACATTTGAGATATGGCAAATGGACAACGGATGAAAAAATAAATAACTTGGTTGCCGAATTACTTAACAATTATAAAATTCGTGTCAACGCCATTAAAGGGGATTTAAGAAGAGAAAAATTTGCCATTTCCGTTGGTGACGATTTACCTTCCGGAATTTTGAAACTTGCCAAGGTTTATATTGCCCAAAAGCGAAAACTCAAAGTGGGGGATAAAATGGCCGGTCGTCACGGAAACAAAGGTATTGTAGCCAAAATCGTAAGGGAAGAAGATATGCCTTTCTTGGAAGACGGAACACCGGTGGATATTGTTTTGAACCCTTTGGGTGTGCCTTCAAGGATGAACATCGGACAGATTTTTGAAACCGTTTTGGGATGGGTAGGAAAAAAACTCAATGTTAAATTCACCACCCCAATATTTGACGGAGCTTCATTGGATGAAATAAATGAGTTAACCGAAAAAGCCGGGCTTCCCAAATATGGCATCACCCATTTGTATGACGGCGGAACAGGTGAGAAATTTGATCAACCTGCCACGGTGGGAGTCATTTATATGATGAAACTCAATCACTTGGTGGATGACAAGATGCATGCCCGTTCCATCGGTCCGTATTCACTTATTACACAACAACCTTTGGGAGGTAAAGCGCAATTCGGAGGTCAACGCTTCGGTGAAATGGAGGTATGGGCTCTTGAAGCATACGGAGCGTCCAGCACACTTCGTGAAATTCTAACCGTGAAATCTGACGATGTGAACGGAAGAACCAAGACTTATACCGCTATAGTGAAAGGTCAACCTATGCCAGAACCCGGCATCCCCGAATCTTTCAATGTATTATTACATGAGCTGAAAGGTCTTGGCTTGGATGTTAGACTTGAGGACGAAGAAGGAAGAGATGTACTAGATAATTAATTTTTCAATCATAAATAAAGTCATATTTTAATCATGGCAAGAAAACAACAAAAAAGTATCAAATTTGATAGAATCTCTATCGGATTGGCTTCACCTGATGTAATCAAAAAAGCATCGCGCGGTGAAGTTTTGAAACCCGAAACTATCAACTATCGTACGCACAAACCCGAAAAAGACGGCCTGTTCTGTGAAAGAATTTTCGGTCCTGTGAAAGACTATGAATGTGCGTGTGGAAAATATAAGCGAATCAGATATAAAGGAATCGTTTGTGACCGTTGTGGGGTAGAAGTAACCGAGAAAAAAGTACGTCGAGAGCGAATGGGACATATAGAACTGGTGGTTCCTGTGGCGCATATTTGGTATTTCCGGTCTAACCCCAATAAAATAGGTTACTTACTGGGTATTCCTGCCAAAAAATTGGAAACCATTGTTTATTATGAACGTTATGTGGTTATTCAACCCGGTCAAGCTGTTGATGCCGAAGGAAAACCATTACAACGTTTGGATTTATTGACTGAAGAAGAATATCATCAAGTACTTGAGTTACTTCCGGAAGAAAATAAATATTTACCGGATGATGACCCCAACAAGTTCATAGCCAAAATGGGCGCCGAAGCGCTTCGCGATTTGCTTTCAAGTATTGATTTGGATGAACTTTCGTATGAATTGCGACATACGGCCAATCATGCAACCTCCAAGCAAAGACGTACTGAAGCTTTGAAACGTTTGCAAGTTGTTGAAGCGTTTCGTGAGGCCAACAAACGGCGGGAGAACCGTCCGGAATGGATGATCATGGACATCATACCTGTTATTCCTCCGGAATTACGTCCTTTAGTTCCGCTTGACGGAGGCCGTTTTGCTACATCCGATTTGAATGATTTATACAGAAGAGTAATCATCAGAAATAACCGTTTAAAAAGACTTTTAAGCATCAAGGCACCTGAAGTCATTTTGAGAAATGAAAAAAGGATGCTTCAGGAAGCAGTGGATTCATTGTTTGACAATACCCGTAAATCCACGGCGGTTAAAACCGAATCAAACCGACCTTTAAAATCCTTATCCGACAACTTAAAAGGAAAACAAGGACGTTTCAGACAAAACCTGTTGGGTAAACGTGTTGATTATTCGGCTCGTTCGGTTATTGTTGGAGGTCCCGAATTGAAAATTTATGAAACCGGTATACCCAAAGATATGGCGGCCGAATTATATAAACCGTTTATTATCCGCAGGTTAATGGAACGCGGTATTGTAAAAACGGTGAAATCGGCCAAGAAAATCATTGACAGAAGAGACCCGGTAGTTTGGGATATTTTGGAGAATGTGATGAAAGGCCATCCTGTTTTGCTCAATAGGGCACCTACATTGCACCGTTTGGGCATCCAGGCATTCCAGCCCAAAATGATTGAAGGGAAAGCCATTCAATTGCATCCATTGGTTTGTGCCGCATTTAACGCTGACTTTGACGGTGACCAAATGGCGGTGCATTTACCTTTGGGCGCCGAAGCCATATTGGAAGCGCAATTATTGATGTTGGCTTCTCAAAACATTCTGAATCCGGCCAACGGAGAACCTATTGCCGTGCCTTCACAAGACATGGTTTTGGGGCTCTATTATATGACTAAAATAAGAAAATCCACTCCGAAACATCCGGTGAAAGGTGAAGGCTTGACATTTTATGGCCCGGAAGAAGTAAAAATAGCACTCAATGAAGGAAAGGTTGATTTACATGCTTTAGTTAAAGTAATGGTTGATGATGTGGACGAAAATGGAAACAAAGTTCAAAAATTGATTGAAACCACTCCGGGACGAGTACTTTTCAACGAATATGTACCTGAAAAAGTGGGCTATTTCAATGAGCTATTGACCAAAAAAGCATTGAAAAAAATCATCACCAAAGTTTTAAAAGAAACCGATATTCCCACCACCTCCAAATTTTTGGATGACATCAAAGAATTAGGTTTCATGCAAGCTTTCAAAGGAGGCCTTTCCTTTACGTTGGAAAACATTGAAGTGCCCGAGGAGAAAGAAAAAATTGTGGAACAAGCCAAACAAGAAGTGGATGAGATTTATAACGAATATGCTTTTGGTAATATCACACGTAAAGAACGATACAACAAAACCATCGATGTTTGGAGTCATGCCAATACGCAATTGATTCAAGTGGTGATCAACAAGCTGAAAGAAGATGATCAAGGGTTTAATTCGGTATACATGATGTTGGATTCGGGAGCACGTGGTTCCAATGAACAAATCCGTCAGTTGATCGGTATGCGTGGTTTGATGGCTAAACCCAAAAAATCCACAGCAGGTGGTGGCGAAGTTATTGAAAACCCGATTTTGTCAAACTTCAAGGAAGGGCTATCCATCCAGGAATACTTTATTTCCACCCACGGTGCGCGTAAAGGTTTGGCCGATACGGCGTTGAAAACGGCTGACGCAGGATATTTGACCCGGCGTTTGGTGGACGTTTCGCAGGACGTGGTGGTCAATGAAGAAGATTGTGGAACCTTGCGTGGTATCAAAGTAACGCCATTGCGCAAAAACAATGATATAGTTGAAAGTTTGGGTGAACGCATTCTTGGTAGAGTTGTTTTGGATGATATTTATCACCCCGATACCAAAGAGCTTATTATTGCCGAAGGTCAGGAAATAACCGAAGAAATTGTCAAAAAAATTGAAGAAGCGGGCATAGAAGAAGTGGAAGTTCGTTCACCGCTTACTTGTGAGGCCAAAAAAGGAGTTTGTGCCAAATGTTATGGTAGAAACCTGGCTACGGGAACCATGGTTCAACTCGGGGAAGCCGTGGGTGTTATTGCCGCTCAATCCATTGGTGAGCCGGGAACCCAGCTTACATTGAGAACATTCCACCAAGGTGGGGTTGCAGGATCCATTGCCGAAGAAAATCAAATCATTGCTAAACAAAACGGTATTTTGGAAATAGAAGACCTGCGTTATATTGAAACCGAAGATAACGACGGTATGCCTATCCGGGTGGTTGTTTCCAGAACAGCCGAAGTGAAGATTATAGGAGAGAAAACCGGGGTTGTTTTGGCTAAACATAATTTACCTTATGGATCCATTTTATATAAGATGCCGGGTGAAAAGGTGAAGAAAGGTGAAGTGATAGCACAATGGGATCCGCATAATTCCGTGATTATCACCGAAACAGGCGGAAAGGTTGAATTTGACAGTTTGGTGGAAGGAATCAACTTTAATATTGAAGTGGACGAATCTACCAATATCAAAGAGAAAGTTATTATTGAAACCAAAAACAAAAAACTTCTACCGGCCATTAAGATTGTAGACCCGAAAACCGGTGAGGTTTTGAAATCTTATAATCTGCCGACTGCCGCCCGGTTGACAGTGAAAGAAGGGGATGTTATCAAACCCGGTACAATCATTGCCAAAATCCCTCGACGTTCGGCAAGAGCAGGGGACATCACAGGTGGTTTGCCGCGGGTAACCGAATTGTTTGAAGCAAGGAATCCGTCTAATCCTGCTGTGGTTTCGGAAATTGACGGTATTGTGAAGTTTGGCAAGATTAAACGTGGAAATCAAGAAGTGATTGTGGAAAGTAAAACCGGTGAAAAGAAAAAATATCTGGTGAAACTCTCACAACAAATGTTGTTGGTCCAAGAGAATGACTATGTGAAAGCAGGTACACCACTATCGGATGGAGCTATCACACCCGCTGATATTTTGAAAATTAAAGGGCCTTCGGCCGTTCAGCAATATTTGGTGAATGAAATACAGGAAGTTTACCGACGTCAAAATGTAGCCATCAACGACAAACATTTCGAAGTGGTGGTTAGACAAATGATGCGTAAGGTGGAAATTGTTTCGCCCGGTGATACCAATTTCTTGCCGGGTCAATTGGTTCACAAGGATGATTTCATTGAAGAAAACGACCGTATATACGGTATGAAAGTGGTGGAAGATCCGGGTGATTCCGAAGTTTTGAAAGCCGGCGCTATCATCAGTTTGCGGGTATGGAGAGAAGAAGTGTCCAAACTCAAGCGTATGGACAAAAAACTTCCTGTAGTGAGAGATGCTGTGCCTGCCACGGCCCAACCCGTTCTTCAAGGGATTACACGTGCAGCCTTACAAACCAAATCCTGGATTTCGGCGGCGTCGTTCCAAGAAACCACTAAAGTGTTGAATGAAGCCGCAGTGGCCGCCAAGGTGGATTATTTGGAAGGTCTCAAAGAAAATGTGATTGTAGGTAAGAAAATACCTGCAGGAACCGGAATGAAAATTTACGATAAACTCATTGTGGGTGTGAAAAAAGAGGGTGAAGAGGAAGAAGAAACCCACACACACGATGAAGATAAAGCCCTGTCATAATGAGTGAAATGAATAAAAAACAAGGACATCAAATCAATATTGAGCTTACCGATGAAGTGGCTCAAGGGATATATAGTAATTTGGCCATCATCAATCATTCCGTTTCGGAATTTGTGGTGGATTTTGTGAGCATCATGCCCGGTGTGCAAAAAGCCAAGGTTCGTTCGCGAATCATTTTGACACCGCAGCATGCCAAGAAATTTTTGCGTGCTTTGCAGGAAAACATCCGGCGTTTTGAGGCTGCACACGGTACCATTAAAGAATATACCGAGCCGCCCCAAGGACCGCCGATTAATTTTAATCCACAAGGCGAGGCTTAAATTTTACAAAAAACCGCTCCGTTTCCGGGGCGGTTTTTTGAATTTAGTAAAATGCGCCGGCGGGCGAAGTGATATCCTTTTGAAGGCGAAGCCGAGCGGATGTTTGGCCGAGGAGGCTCGCCGGCGAATGCCGGGAGACCCCGCAGGCCAATATTACATCCGCAGGCTG
>JALVDN010000032.1 GCA_027008965.1 Flavobacteriales bacterium
CACATGTGATTGTAAAATCACGGTTTTACGGTTTTCCATGCCGGGTGTGGCGGGTTTCCTGACAATCACATTCCCCACTTCATCCATCAAGGTTTCCAAACCCAATTTTTCGGCAAATTGCTTAACAAATTGGGCGGCTTTCCTTTCTTTTTTGGAAGGGCGGGGTATGGAATTAAAAGCAACAAAATTCCTCCAAACGGCTTCGGGTTTTAATTTTACGATTTTATCGTGATCATTTTTTTTCATAGGGTTGATTTTAAACAAAAGGCGGTTTTTTGGTAACCGCTTCAATGTTTTTATTTCTTATTTGAATATAAATCTTTTTTCCGTCTTCTGCATAAGCAACAGGTAAATATGCCAAACCAATTCCTTTTTTCAAGACGGGCGACATGGTGCCGGATGTTACTTTTCCAATCACTTCTCCTACATCGTTTAATACCTTATATCCTTTTCTTGGAATGCCTCTTTTTGTTAGTTCAAACCCGAAAAGTTTTCGTTTTAAACCTTCCTCTTTTTGTTTTTTTAATTTATCCGAACCTAAAAAGCCGGTTTCAAGTTTGGTTATCCATCCCAATCCCGCTTCCAATGGAGTTGTGGTTTCGTCTATATCATTACCGTACAAACAAAATCCTTTTTCCAAGCGCAATGTATCCCTTGCCGCCAAACCGGCGGGCTTCAATCCGTTTTCATTTCCCGCTTCCATAACGGCATCCCAAACCATAATGGCTTTGTCGGCATCCACATAAATTTCAAAACCTTTTTCGCCTGTATACCCGGTAGTAGATAATAGTACAGGAATGTTGTTCAGCGTAGTATTTGTATGCGTATAAAATTTCATCGATTGCACATCATCCTCAGCGAGTTTTTGTATGATTTCCGGCGATTTGGGGCCTTGAACGGCTATGATGGCCGTTTGATCCGATTGGTTTTCCATTTGAACATCTTCAAATTCGGTTATATAATTTTGTAAATGAGCCCAATCTTTTTCAATATTAGATGCATTCACCACCAGCATATATTCATTTTCTCCGGTTTGATAGACCAGTAAATCATCCACAATTCCTCCGTTTTCATTGGTGAAGGTGGAATATTGAACTTTTCCCGGTTGAAGTTTTGTAATATCGTTGGATGTAACAAATTGAAGGAACTTACCGGCATCTTGTCCACGCACCATAAAATTTCCCATATGCGAAACATCAAAAATACCCGCATTTGTCCGTACGTTTATGTGCTCTGCATTCACACCTTCATATTGGACAGGCATTTCAAATCCGGCAAAATCTACCATCTTGGCACCCAATTCTATGTGTTTGTTGTATAAAGGTGTTTTTTTCATGATTTTAATCGCTCGATAAGTTGTTCTTCACTTAATTTTTCTTGCACTCCGTCCTCCATATGCTTCAGCGTATAAACCGAATTTTGTCGCTCTTCTTCACCGGCTATCACAACAAATGGAATTTTCTTTTTGTCGGCATATTGAAATTGTTTTTTGAGTTTAACGGCCTGTGGATAAATTTCCGCCGGAATTTGGTTTTTTCTTAATTCCTTCAGCAATTGCCAAGCATATTTTTCATCATCAACGCCAAAATTGACCAACAAAACTTTCACGGAAGGTGCATGGGAATAGGGGAGTTTACCTGATTTCTCCAAAACCCAATAAATTCTGTCCAGGCCGAAAGAAATACCTACACCAGGCATGTTTTTCATACCGAAAACTCCCGTCAAATCATCATAGCGTCCGCCTCCGCCAATGGAACCGATTTCCATCTTCTTGGCTTTGACTTCAAAAATACTTCCCGTGTAATAATCCAACCCCCGGGCTAAACTCAAATCTATTTTCAATTCGGCAGTCTGTAATCCGCTATCTTCAACATAGCCGATTACTTTTTCTATTTCTTCAACACCTTTGGTTCCGGTAGCACTGGGTTGCAATAATTTTTTAAGCGCTTCAATATCGGATTGTTCAGTAAAATGCTCAAAAAAATCAATTAGTTTTTCCAAAGCATTACCGGGCAAATGCATTTTCTCCCATTCCTTCTTCACGCCCTCCAAACCGATTTTGTCGAGTTTATCCAATGCAACCGCGAAATCGTTAAATTTTTCCGTAAACCCGAAAACTTCTGCCAATCCCATCAAAATTTTGCGATTGTTGAAATGAATGCGCACGGGAATGTTTAATTCCGTAAACACATCATCGTATAACAAAACAAATTCCGCATCCGACAACAAACTCGAACTACCCACCACATCCGCATCACATTGCCAAAATTCACGATAGCGTCCCTTTTGCGGACGATCTGCCCGCCAAACAGGCTGAATCTGATAGCGTTTAAAAGGAAAAGTCAGTTCATGTGCATGTTGAACCACAAATCTGGCCAACGGAACGGTCAAATCATAGCGTAAGGCTTTCTCGGAAATGTAGGGCGTGAGCTTCCGGCTGTTTTTTTCTTGATAAATTTCATCCGGAACTTTCTTCAAATAATCGCCCGAATTGAGAATTTTAAAAATAAGTCTGTCTCCTTCTTCTCCATATTTTCCGGTGAGCGTGGAAAGTTTTTCCATGGACGGTGTTTCAACCGGCTGGAAACCATAATTTTCAAAATGTTTTTTGATGGTTTCTACTATAAACTGACGGTTTTTAACCTCTTGCGGCGAAAAATCTCGCGTTCCTTTGGGAATTCCGGGTTTTGACATTTTGCTCTTGCGGTTTATTCTTTGTAAACGCCCATTTTATTAAACTTCTCGATACGTTCTTCCACCAATTCCTCGGGCGTTTTGTCTTTCAATTCTTCATAAGCATCCAGCACGGCTTTCTTCCAATTCTCAAAAGCCGTATTCCAATCCCTATGCGCACCACCCAATGGCTCGGGAATAATATCATCAATCAATCCCAATTTTTTCATGTCTTTGGGCGTAAGTTTCAACTGTTCTGCCGCTTGCTCTTTATATTCCCAACTACGCCACAAAATACTTGAACATGACTCGGGCGATATCACCGAATACCAAGTGTTTTCCATCATCAAAACTTTGTTTCCCACACCTATACCGAGCGCTCCACCCGAGGCTCCTTCACCGATAATGGTCACAATGGTGGGTGTCTTTAAAACACTCATTTCTTTGATATTTCGGGCAATGGCTTCACCCTGCCCGCGCTCTTCGGCTTCAATGCCCGGAAAAGCACCCGGCGTATCAATTAAGGTGACAACGGGAATATGAAAACGTTCCGCCAATTTCATCAACCGCAAAGCCTTCCTGTAGCCTTCCGGATTCGGCATCCCGAAACGGCGATATTGCCGCTCCTTCGTATTTCTTCCCTTCTGCATCCCGATAAACATAAAAGTTTGACCGTCAATCTTTCCCAAACCTCCTACCATGGCCTTGTCGTCTGCAAAATTGCGGTCGCCGTGCAGTTCAAAAAAAGTCTCGCCCGCAATGGCTTTTATATAATCTAAGGTATAAGGCCTGTCAGGATGACGCGACAATTGAACCCGTTGCCAGGGTGTTAGTTTCTTGGAAATTTCCTTATATTTTTTTTCAATCTCTTTTCTGATTTTCTCACACGCATCCGTCACATCCACACCCGATTTTTCCGCCACTTTCATGCACTCTTGATAAGCTTTGTCGAGCTCTTCCACCGGTTTTTCAAAATCCAAATATTGCATAACAATCAAATCTAATGGGTTCCGCTTGCTAATTTATGAAAATTATTCTTTTTTCAGGGCGCCTTTTGGCGTGCTCCGTTTAAATCTTTTTCGGCCCGCACTGTTTTTTGTATAGTTGCCTGCGGGGTCTCTCCACCTACGTGTTGAGCCTCCTCGGCCACACAAAAAATCAGGCGGGCCTTCAAAAGGATAACACTTCGCCCGCCGGCGCATGAAGGAAAAATTATATAATTGATAATTACATTTGTGTCAACTTAAATCCGTTTTTTATTATTCACAAATCAGTATTCAACCTTTATTTTGTTGATTTTTTTATACCAATCCTCAAAATGAATAAAAAAATCACATTTATTATGCTTGCATAATATTTTTTTGTATATTTGAATATAATTTTTGACGGACCATGCACAAAGAAAAAACCATAGATCAGATTTTAAGAGAAACATGGATGGCCATTTCCAAATATTACAATACGGTGGCCGCAACGTATGGTGGTTCTATGACCACAGGTTTTACCTTATTAAACATTGATCCCGTGGAAGGAACCCCCGCCACCAAATTGCCCTTGAAAATGGGTATGGAAATGACCAGTCTCACGCGCACACTTAATAAAATGGAAGAACAAGGTCTTATCAAACGTGTTCGTAATCCGATGGATGCACGAAGTGTTTTGATCAAATTGACCGGAAAAGGGCTTGAAATGCGCAATAAAGCCAAAGAAACCGTTCTCGGACTCAATAAACGGATAGAAGAAAGAATAGGTCCGGATAAGCTGAATTGCTTCAAAGAAGTCATGTTTGAAATCTTGGAATTAGTACAAAGAAAATCACTTACAAATCAAACAAAATAAGCTATTATGAGAAAACGAATAAGAAATGCCGCGGTCATTGGCTCCGGAATTATGGGAACCGGAATTGCCGCTCAATTGGCCGGAGCGGGAATTGATGTGCTATTGTTGGATATCGTTCCGAAGGAACTCACCGAAGATGAGAAAGCAAAAGGTTTGACCTTGGAACATCCTTCGGTGCGAAACAGAATTGCTGCCGAACACATCAAAAAAGCACTCAAAAGCAAGCCGGCTGTTTTTTATCACAAAAAATTTGTCGATCGCATTTCAGTTGGTAATGTAGAAGATGACATGCCCAAAATCAAAGACTACGACTGGATTATTGAAGTGGTCCCCGAGCGTTTAGACATCAAAAAGTCCGTTTTTGAACAAGTGGATAAATACCGTTCCGAAGGAAGTTTTGTCAGTTCCAATACCTCGGGAATTCCCATTCGTCTCATGGCCGAAGGACGAAGTGAAGATTTCAGGAAACATTTCCTCGGAACCCATTTCTTCAATCCCGTACGCTATTTAAGGTTACTGGAAATCATTCCTACCAAAGATACGCTGCCCGAAGTAGTGGACTTTTTCATGGAATTCGGAGATAAATACCTGGGTAAAACAACTGTTTTGGCCAAAGACACCCCGGCATTTATCGGAAACCGCATCGGTGTATTTGGTATTATGGACATTTTTCATTTGATGACACCCATGGAACTCAAAGTGGAAGAAGTGGACAAATATACCGGTCCTGTGATTGGACGCCCGAAATCGGCTACATTCCGTACAGCGGATATTGTCGGATTGGACACCTTGGCACATGTAGCCACGGGCTTATACGAAAATGTTCCGCATGATGAAGCCCGTGAACTTTTCAGATTGCCCGGTTTTATTCAACAAATGTTGGATAAAAAATGGTTAGGTGACAAAACCGGTCAAGGGT
>JALVDN010000033.1 GCA_027008965.1 Flavobacteriales bacterium
TTAATTTACAAAAAAATGACGATTTGGCTAAGATATTTTCAAAAACATCTGAATATCAATCATTTTCAGGGCGCCTTTTGGCGTGCTCCGTTTAAATCTTGCTCGGCTCAGCCTGCGGATGTAAAGTTGGCCTGCGGGGTCTCACCACCTTCGTGTTGAGCCTCCTCGTCCAAACTTCCGCTCGGCTTCGCCTTTGCAAGGATACCACTTCGCCCGCCGGCGCTTGATGGGAATATAGAACATCGATTAACGATGTACGATTTTAGAATTTTGTACGTCCCTGAAATAGGTTGACCGGAAAATTCAAAAATCAGCGTTCAAATGTTCAATGTTCATGATTCAAGCACAACTTGTTGTGCGAAAATAAGCGCCAGGGATGGAAGCGATATGAGGCGAAGGGCAAGGCGAATGTTTTTGTGCTTGCGAGGAGGCTTGGAGCGGAGGCGACAAGACCCCGCAGCAAGCCATACAAAAACCGGCTTGCCCGAGCCGAATTCAAGCGGACAGCCCGCCCGGGCGCCCCAAAAAATTAACTTTTTTTGCCGTTTTTTTGCTGGAAAATGCTTTCTTCGTGCAAGGCATTCATGAAGGAACGCATAAATTCTTCACTGATTTGATGGCGCCGGGCATAGTCCATGGCCCGTGAGAATACTTCTTCCCAGCGCTTGGATTGTAATATGGCAATGTTCCTGCTTTTTTTGAGCTTTCCTATTTGGCGGACTATTTGCATACGTTCTGCCAGTAGGTCGAAAATTTGCTCGTCAATAATATCAATATGACGTCGAAGTTCAAGCAGGTTCAACCGGAAGGTTTCGTCTTCGGGTGTTTCTTTTCTGACGGTTAAATCGTGGATGATTTGATGTAATCGTTCGGGAGTGACTTGTTGTTTGGCATCGCTCCAGGCTTCATCGGGACGGATGTGTGATTCTATCATCACGCCGTCATAGCGGAGGTCCAATGCGGTTTGAGCCACTTCAAAAATGCAATCTCTTCGTCCGCAAATATGCGATGGGTCAATAATCATGGGAATGTCGGGAAATCTTCGTTTGAAAGCCAGGGGGATTTGCCATTTGGGTTTGTTGCGGTAAGGACTTTTTTGATAAACGGAAAATCCTCGGTGAATCACCCCAATATTTTTTATGCCGGCGCGCACCACCCGGTTGACGGCACCTATCCACAAATCCAAATCGGGATTGACGGGATTTTTGACCATTACGATGGTATTGGTTCCTTGTAAGGCGTCGGCGAGTTCTTGCACGGCAAAAGGATTGGCTGAGGTGCGTGCGCCTATCCACATCATTTTGATGTTGTGTTTCAAGGCTTTTTCTACATGGGCGGGAGTGGCCACTTCAATAAAGGGTTCCAATCCGGTTTCTTTTTTTACGCGTTGTAGCCAAGGAAGAGCTTTTTCACCCACGCCTTCAAAGTTGCCGGGCATGGTGCGGGGTTTCCATACGCCTGCGCGAAAAACGGTAACGCGGCCACCGGTCAAAGCCCGGGCGGTATCCATCACTTGCTCTTCGGTTTCCGCACTGCAAGGTCCGGCAACGGTCAGGGGATGACCCAATTGCATGTCATCCAACCATTTCCTGTATTGCTTATCGTTTTCCATGTTGTTTTTCTATATTGTCTATCAGAGTTCCCAGCTTATTGATTTCTTTCAATAATTTTTTCATTTTATGATGTTCGGCATTTTCAAGCAATGTAATAAATTCTTCCAAATTGTTTTGATAGCGGCGTAAAACTTGAATTAACTCTTTTTTGTTTTCCAAGAAAATGGGGGTCCATGTATCGGGTGAACTTTTGGCCAAACGTACGGTGGAGCCGAATCCGCTTCCGGCCATCAAAAAAATATTTTTTTCGTCTTTTTCCACATCGGCCACGGTTTTGCCCAGCATAAATGCGCTGACGTGTGAGAGGTGGGATACATGTGCAATGTGACGGTCATGTTCCCGGGCATCCAGGAAATGTGTTTCCATACCGAGTTGCCGGTGTAAATCCACTACCTTGTCAAGTAGATCTTTTTTTGATTCTTCCGGATTGCAAATGATGTTGATTTTGTTTTTGAACAAATCTTTCCGGGCGGCTAAAGGCCCCGAGTATTCAGTTCCCGCAATGGGATGTGAGGCGATAAATTGGTCTCTTTGGGGATGATTTGCCACAGACCGGATGATGTTATATTTAATGGAGCCCGTGTCAAAAATCCAAGCATCCGGATTTATTTTTTTTAAATAGTGAGGCAAAATTTTTTTGATGATATGAACGGGAACGGCCAGAATAAGCCCGTCCATATCTTTGATATGACGTTCTTCTAACACTTTATCAATAAGTCCTCTTTCCAGTGCAATTTTAAGATTTTCAGGCGATGCATCACTTCCCCAAATTTCATATTGCCCGGTTTCTTTCAAGGCCAAACCGAAGGATCCGCCAATCAATCCCAAACCTATAATACCTATTTTTTCCATGTTTGTAATCTTTGGATGGCTTCATCGTATTGCGCCTCGGAAACGGTGAGGGAAATTCGTACATATTGATTCCATTTTTCTCCGAAAATGGTTCCTGGCGAAATAAAAATACGGTGTTTATAAAATAATTCATCCGTAAAGTCCTGAGCGTTCATGCCTTCGGGTAATTTCACCCAACAAAACATACCGCCTGTGTTTTCTTCACACGTTCCACCAAATTTTTTTGCAAATTCTTTGGCTTTCTTTCTTCTTTTTGAATAAATTTCATTGAGGTGATTCATCCATTCGTCAGATAGTTGTAAAGCTTTTACTGCGGCCTTTTGAATGGCGTAAAACATTCCGCTTTCCACGTTGTTTTGCACTTTGGCTATTTGAGAAATGATATCTTCATGTCCGGCTACCCAACCGATACGCCATCCGGCCATGTTGAAATTTTTACTGAAGGATTGGAATTCCACAACGGGAACATCTTCTGCATATTTTAAAACACTTGCAGGTTGAGTTGTGATAAGCGAATAAGGATTATCAAAGGCCAAAATCATACGGTTTTGGCGGACAAATGCCACCGCCTTTTTTAAATCGTTTTCGGTGGCTATAACACCGGTGGGCATGTTCACATAGTTGAGCCAGAGGATTTTGGTTTTTTCATCGAGTTGAGATTCTACTGTGTTCCAATCAGGTTGCCAATGATTATATTCATCCAGCTCAAAAGTTTGGGGAATGGCACCGACCAAGTAGGCGGCTCCTTTATAAGCCATATATCCGGGTTCGGGAATCAATACTTTATCGCCGGGGTTGAGAAAAGCCAAATGTAGATAAAGA
This sequence comes from Flavobacteriales bacterium, assembly GCA_027008965.1. Lineage (GTDB taxonomy): Bacteria > Bacteroidota > Bacteroidia > Flavobacteriales > Flavobacteriaceae > JAADED01. Next base: position 3,288 of record JALVDN010000033.1, read on the forward strand.
ATACCCGATTTGCTTCCCATCAAAGGAAGGATATTTTTCTCAGGGTCAATTTTTGTTCCGAATTTTTTCAGATAAAAATCCGCAATAGTCTCTTTGAGTTCCGGGAGTCCTCCATAGGATTGGTATGCATGCGCATTCGGGTCGTTCAAAGCTCTTTTGAGTTCATCAATGACTTCGTCAGGTGGAGAAAGATCCGGATTTCCAATGGCCAAGGAAATAAATTTTTCCCCGCCTTCGGCTTCCAATTTTCTAATCTCTTCACGTTTGACGGCAAAATAATAATTCCCCAGATTTTCCAAGCGTTTTGACGGTTTCACGGTAAACGGTTTTTATAAATACCCAGAATTTTAAATCTTTTTATTTCTTTCAAAAGTTCCGAAATCATTTTTTGCGGTTTGAAACCCTCCGGATATACGGCGTCGATAAAAAAAGCATATTCCCAAGGACGTCCGAAAATAGGGACGGATTGTATTTTGGTGAGATTCCATTTATACTTTGAAAAAATTTTTAATACCTTGGCCAGGCTACCGGGTTTATGGGGCAGAAAAATTTTCATGGATATTTTGTTGGACCCTTTTTTAAAGCTGTAGATATCTGTTGTGAGAACAACAAATCGTGTGGTATTGGTATGATGGTCTTGAATGTCTGATGCCAGGATTTGAAGCCCGTATATACGCGCGGCTTTTTCGGGTGCGATGGCGGCAACATGTTTAAGATTTTGTTCGCCAATATCCCTGGCGGCCACCGCCGTATCTTCATATTCAATACGTTTCATTCCGGGATATTGCTTCAAAAAATCCCTGCATTGCAACAAAGCCATGGGGTGGGAACGCACTTCTTTGATATCTTCTATTTTTTGACCCGGAAGCGCCATTAAATGATGTCTGACAGGTATGTAAAGTTCCTCTATAATAAACAAATCATATTGATCGATAAGCATGTGATTGGGAAGTAAGGCTCCGGCCAAGGTGTTTTCAACGGCCATGACACCAAAATCTACCTCTCCTTGTGAAAGTTTTTCGGCCACTTCTTCAAAAAACACACAAGGAACAATTTGAACTTTCTCATCAAAAAACTGCTCGGTGACCAAGTCATGAAAGGATCCGCGTATTCCTTGAATGGCTACTTTCTTCATTTTGATGTAAATAAAAAATCAAAAGTATAAAAAAATAGAATGTATCACTCTTGTTTGGATCTATTGTATACTTCCCACATAATTTGCTCCAGTTCGGGGTTAAAATTTTGTTTACGTCTTCTGTAAACCGTTTTTGCCGTTTCAAGTGCTTTCTCCAAATCATAATTATGATTGAAATGATTGCCCCCCCAATTGAAAGAAGGAATAAATTTAGGCGGAAAATCACGTGTAAAAATATTGGCATGGACACCTATAACCGTGCCTGTGTTAACGGAAGTATTGATGGCTGTTTTGGAATGGTCGCCCATAATCATACCCAAAAACATCAATCCCGTGTCTTCAAAATCTTTCCTTGCAAAATTCCACATTTTGACGGATGAATAATTGTTTTTCAAATTGGAATTGGAGGTGCCGGCCCCCAGGTTACACCATTCACCGATGACCGAATCGCCCAAATAACCGTCGTGACCTTTATTGGAATAGCCTAAAAACAGACTGTTTTTTATCTCGCCACCCACTTTGGTTTCCGGGCCAATGGTGGTTCCGTTATAAATTCTGGTTCCGGCTTTCACCACACTGTTTGACATAATGGCCGCCGGACCTTTGATGAAACTAAAAGGAAGAATATTCACTCCATGATCAATATAAACCGGTCCATCGGTTAAATCAAAAAATACTTCGGGATAATTTTTTTCTTCTGAAAGATAAAGAAAATGTGCGCCTGTGGATTTATAATTTTTTTTATCCGTAGGCGTAAGATTCAACAAGGCAATGTCTTTTTCAATTTGCAGGGCATTATTCAAAACAAGTTGATAATGACGGGTAAGTTTTTCAACCTTACCCGGATATATTTTTGTTTGGGTGGGAATAATCTTTTCCAACTCATTCAATTTTATTTGACCGTTATTATTCTGCGTTTTAAAAGCGATTATTTCTCCTTCGGCGTCAACCAAAGTTTCTCCGTGTTGCAAATTGTTTTTTATAAATTCGGT
>JALVDN010000034.1 GCA_027008965.1 Flavobacteriales bacterium
TTTTATCAAGGATTTATTTAATATTCGCAAAACCACCGACCGCGAGTTCACTCTGCAAACCATTTTGGAAAATATTCCTTTCAGAGGACACACCGCTTGGCTTTTGATTTTTTCCATCATGGTGGCTTCAGTGGGATTGAATGCCAATTCCACCCCGGTTGTTATAGGCGCCATGCTTATATCACCGCTCATGGGACCCATCATGGGCGCCGGGTTTTCCATTGCCACCAACGATATTGACACGTTTAAAAAATCGGCACTCAATTTTATGGTGATGGTTCTATTGAGTGTGCTCACATCGTTTTTATATTTCAAACTCTCGCCTTTGTCCTATGCTTCGCATGAATTACTTTCCAGGACAACGCCCACCTTTTTTGATGTGATGATTGCGTTTTTCGGAGGTTTGGCCGGTATTGTGGCCATCACCCGCAGGGGTTTTTTCAATGTAATAAGCGGAGTGGCCATTGCCACCGCATTGATGCCACCTTTGTGTACGGCCGGTTTCGGTTTGGCTATTGGGAATATGAAATTTTTCGGCGGAGCGATGTATCTTTTCCTTATCAATTCGTTCTATATTGCGCTGGCTACTTTTTTGGTGATCAAATACTTGCGTTTTCCCGTGGTGAAATATCTCAATTCGGTGAAAAGAAGAAACATTAGCAGGCTATTATATTTTTTAGCTATTTTGGTGATGATCCCCAGCATTCTTTCCTTTTGGAAAATGTACAAAGCCGAAATTTATAAACGCCAAGCTATAGAATTTGTAAAAGAAAATATTCAATACAAAGGCACTCAGATTGTCAAATCGGAAATCTTGCCCGAAAAAAATCAAATCAATCTCTATTTCATCGGCGAAGTTATTCCCGAGCCTGTTATTCAACTATGGGAAGAAAAATTACACGAAACGCCTTTATTCCAACACACGCAACTCAATATATATCAAGCCATTGACAACACATCTCAATTGGAAGAATCATTGAGTAAAAAACTCGAAAGCAAAATTTTGGAAAAATTATTCATCCAAAATCAACAAATGCTCAAAGAAAAAGAAGCCGAAATTCAACAACTTCGTAGGAAACTGGAAAGAATCAAGCGATTGAACAGTGCGGAGGAAATCATTCAAATCAGTCGTGAAATCAAAACCATTTATCCCGAAATAGATGAATTGAACTATGCCCCCATGATTGTTGTCAGACAAGGTTCGGCCCCTTCCGATACCATTCCCACATTTGTGATACGTTGGAAAAAAACATTTTCAAAGCACAATAAAACAAAACAAAGAAAAACCTTGGAGAAATACCTCAAAACGAGAATGAAATTAGACACCCTTCGAATTTTGGAAGTCAACAAATAATACTTTTTAAGATGAGGGCGCCATTTGGCGTGTTCGTCTCAAATCTTACTCGCCCCACTCGGTTTTTGCAAAACACGGCTGCGGGGTCTCCTCGTCAAAGCTCGGAGCCTCCGCTCCGTGGCCAAAAATCCGGTGGGGCTTCGCAAGGATTCCGCCTCACCCGCCGGCGCGAAAAAACCTGATACATTTCCGAATCAGTTTTTCCTATCTTTGAAAAAATAAAAACAAAAGTGGCTTATATTCATCCCAAAGTATTGGAAGACCTGGAGTTTTTCTCCGTGTTGGAGCAAATTGCCGAAAAAGCCTATACAAATCAGGCAAAGGACATGATTCGTAAAACCCGTCCTGCAACCTCGCCGGGAGAAATGATGGAAACTTTGCGCATGACGGATGAATATTTAAAAGCCATACATTCCGGCAACCTGTTCCCCGATCACGCCTTTGAACCTTACGGAGAAGAGCTTGGAAAATTACAGACCGAAAATTATTTCTTTGAGCCGCAAACTTTTTTGGATATTGCCCGGAGTGTGGATATCCTCTTGCAATGGAAAAAATTTTTCTCCGGATTCAAAGAATATTATCCTGTTTTATACGACCATTTTTCATCGCTGAATATTCACAAAATCATTCCGGAAACCATTTATAAAATCGTTCACCGGGAGGCATTCATCAAAGATAATGCTTCCGAAACCTTGGCCTCCATACGTCAACAAATACGTTCACTTCAACAAGAACGGTATGAGGTTTTCCGCCGGTTGATGAAAAAATATGACAAAAAAGGCTATCTGGACGAAATCAAAGAAAGTGTGGCCGAAGGCCGTCCGGTATTAGCTGTCAAACCTGCCTATAGAAAACAAATCGACGGCCTGTTCTACGGCACATCCCGCAGTGGAAATATCATTTTTATCGAACCAGGAGAAAGTGCACAAATCACCAAAAAAATTGAACTCCTCAAAGCCGATGAACAAAGTGAACTTATCCGGATTTTACGGGAACTGACGGCTTTTTTACGTCCATTCGAAGCGGATTTATATCATTATGAACGCTTTTTAATCATGATGGATGTAATCCGGGCTAAAGCACTTTACGCAAAAGAAATCAATGCCGTGCTGCCTCAAATTTCACAAAATAGGATATTGGATTTGAAAAAAGCCTTTCATCCATTGCTTTGGCTTGAAAACAAAGCACGAAAAAAAACGGTCATCCCGCAAAATATTCATTTGGATCAAGAGAACCGCATTATGGTCATTTCGGGTCCCAATGCGGGCGGGAAAAGTATCACTTTGAAGACAGTGGGATTGATTCAGTTAATGATTCAATCGGGTTTGCTTGTACCGGTTCATCCCTCTTCCCAAATTCCTTTCTTTTCTAAAATCCTCACGGATATAGGCGATCACCAATCCATAGAAAATCAATTGTCAACTTATAGCTATCGCTTGAAAAATATGCGCATGTTCTTAAGATTGGTGGACCCCGAAACCTTATTCCTCATTGATGAATTCGGCACCGGTTCCGACCCCGAATTAGGCGGTGCTTTGGCAGAAGTTTTTCTGGAAGAATTTGCCCGTAGCGGAGCATATGGAGTGATCACCACCCACTATAACAACTTGAAGATAACAGCCGAAAAACTACCCGGACTTTTCAATGCCCACATGGAATTTGATATCAAAAAAATGGAACCTACCTATAGGCTCATCACCGGAGATGCAGGTAGTTCCTATACCTTTGAAGTAGCCCGGAAAATGGGTATTCCTTACTCCATTATCAACCGCGCCAAGAAAAAAGTCCATCGTGATAAGGTGAAATACGACCATACCCTTGCAGAGCTACAAGATAAAAAAAGAGTATTGTCACAACAAGAAAAAAATTTACAACAAGCGTTGGAAAATTTGAAGCAAGACAAAGAAAAATTAGAAAAATCTCATCATCAAGTCCTCAAAAAACTGGAAGGATTCAGGATTTTGTTTGAAGAAGAAAAACACAAGCACGAAGCGGGAGAAAAGATTATCTCTCTTTTTAAAAGCTATGCACGGCAACCCGACAAAAAAAAGCTGTGGAAAGAAATTATGCGTTGGTTGGAGAAAGAATACATAAAACAGGAAAAGAAAAAAAGTTTAACCACCAATAAAAAAATCCCACTTCAAAAAATTAAAAAGGAAGTAAAAGAAACTTTACAGCAAGAAGATGTCAAACAGAAATTACGCCAATTTGAAGTGCAACGAATGGAGTATGTGCCCCGTCCGGGCGACAGGGTCAGGATGAAAGGAAGCATGGCCAATGCCATTTTGGAAAAAATAGAAAATACCGAAGCCGTTTTGGATTATGGCAAATTCAAAGCGCGCGTGCCTTTGAATGAATTGGAACTCGTTATGCGAAAAAAGGATTAAATTTGTTGAAAGAAAAAAATCAGATTATGCAATACGACATCATCATTATAGGTAGCGGACCGGGTGGATATGTGACAGCCATCAGGGCTTCTCAACTGGGCTTTAAAACCGCCATTGTGGAAAAAGAAAATCTCGGAGGCGTTTGCCTCAATTGGGGATGTATTCCCACCAAAGCATTGCTCAAAAGTGCGGAAGTATATAATTATCTGAAAAAAGCCGGTGACTACGGATTGAATGCAGAAAATTTTTCCGCCGATTTTCCTGCGGTTATTCAACGAAGCCGTGAAGTGGCGGGAAGCATGAGTAAAGGAGTGGAATTTTTGATGCGAAAAAACAATATTGATGTTTTGCAGGGAACCGGAAAAGTATTGCCCGGGAAAAAAGTACTTGTAACCACTGAAAACGGTGAGGAAAAAGTTTTTGAAGCGCAGCATATCATCATTGCCACCGGTGCACGCGCACGTTCGTTGCCGAGTATGCCCATAGACGGTGAACGTGTGATAGGATACCGTCAAGCATTGACCCTACGGAAGCGTCCCGGAAGTATGGTAATCGTAGGTTCGGGGGCCATTGGGGTAGAAATGGCTTATTTTTATAATAGCATGGGTGCACAAGTGACGCTTATTGAATACCTCCCGCGTATTATGCCTTTAGAAGACGAGGAAGTATCCAAACAATTGGAACGAAGTTTTAAAAAATCCAAAATCAAAGTTAAAACTTCAGCCGAAGTGACCGGAGTGGAATATACGGACGAAGGAATAAAAGTATTGTATAAAGACAAAAAAGGCGAACAAAGCATTGAAGCGGATTTGGTGTTGAGTGCCGTGGGCATACAAGCCAATATTGGAAATATCGGTTTGGAAGAAACCGGAATTGAGGTGGAGAAAGGAAAAATCAAAGTGGATAAATTCTACAAAACAAATGTAGATGGATATTATGCCATAGGCGATGTGATTGATACGCCTGCATTGGCACATGTGGCATCGGCGGAAGGAATCACTTGCGTTGAAAAAATTGCAGGTTTGGATGTAGAACCGGTTGATTATAAAAACATTCCGTCCAATATTTACACCTCACCCGAGATTGCTTCTGTTGGCTATACGGAAAAACAAGCTTTGGAGGCAGGATATGAAATAAGGGTAGGAAAATTTCCTTTCACCGCCAGCGGAAAAGCCAAAGCTGCCGGAAAACCCGACGGGTTTGTAAAAATCATCATTGATAAAAAATACGATGAAATCCTGGGAGCACATATGATTGGTGCAAATGTGACCGAAATGATTGCCGAAATTGTTGCCGCGAGAAAAGCCGAAGCCACCGGACACTCACTTTTGAAATCCATTCATCCGCATCCCACTATGAGCGAAGCGGTTATGGAAGCCGTGGCGGATGCATATGGAGAAGTGATACACTTATAAATGTTTAAGAATTACAAAGATTATAACAAGAAACCGCCGGAGAAGGCGGTTTTTTATTTGATTTTGTCTTTGACCATTTTATTGAGTTGCCCTATATATTCCAGCATTTCTTTTCTTCCTCTTTTATCTTGGGATGAAGTGATAAAATATTTAGGCATACTTTCCCATCGGGTCAACATTTTTTGCTGGTATTTTTTGATGTTTTTGGCCAATTGTGAGCTTGAAAGTTTGTCGGCTTTGGTGAAAACAATGGAAAAAGGAATCCGGTTTTTTCCAAGCCATTCCATAAACTCCAAATCAATCTTTTGGGGTTCCAATCTGCTGTCTACCAATACAAAAGCATTCACCAGGTTTTTTCTTGTTTTAAAGTAATCCGTGATGAGTTTTTGAAATTTTTTTCTGTTGGTTTTGGATGTTTTGGCATACCCATAACCGGGCAAATCCACTAAAAACCAGTTGTCATTGATTTTGAAATGATTGATAAGTTGTGTTTTGCCCGGTGTGGAAGATGTTTTGGCCAAATTTTTTTTATTGGTGAGCATATTTATCAAAGAAGATTTTCCCACATTGCTTCTACCTATAAAAGCATATTCAGGCAAAGGTTCACCAGGTAATTTTTTCACATCCGAATTACTGACTACAAATTCGGCTTTTTTTATTTCCATAGCTTAAAAATGTTTATTTAATAACTTCCGGGCATGTCATCATCAACAATGATGATAAAATCGGCTGTGCCTTTATATTCAGGTTCTAATTTCCGGATGTCTTTTTGACTGACCACTTCAATGGTAAGCGTTTTCACACCGGGTTTTTCTCTTCGTAAATACCACAATATACCTTGGTCAAATGCAGAATGGAAACTTCCGTTAAAATGAATAAAGGTATGATCCGGTTCCAAGTGCTTGGCTATGTTATGTGCCATTGTTGCATCTTTAACGGCTTGTGCTTTGGGTAGGTTTTCGCCTCCGTGCCCCGGCATCATATCCCGCATTTTTTTGTATTGAGAAAGCGTTGAATCATAAGCAATGGGAAGCGGAGTAACCCATTTTTTTTCATCATCCGGGAGACTGTCTAAATATGCAAAACCTTTTCTATACACCATTCTGGCATATCGGCGGGGAATATTAGTGGCAATGAACTTGAGTTTTTTTTCTTTGGCAAAATCCACCAACATTTTGTAATCTGTCTTATAGTTGGGCCAAAGCCGGGCTAACGAATCAAATGCTTTTTGGTCTATCTCATCTTTCAGATAAAGGTCCAGTTCATCTTGATTATCCGTTTCAAACATCTCGGCGCCCAAAATGATTTTTCCTTTTTTCTTTTTATATAAATCCTTGGTGATTTCTATTTCAAACCAATGCGCAATGGGATTATTATGAAGCTCACCGATAAAAACCACATCCGCTTCCGCCGCTTTTTTCAGTAATTTTTTGTAAGAAGTTTTATTGCCTTTAGTATTTACTATCCTGTATGCAGTTTTTTTTTGAGCATGCGTAAATATCCCGATTAAAATCAAAAGCGAAACAATATAATATTTCATTATCGCAATTTTAGTTTTTGACCAACACGGATAGTATTGTCTTTCAAATTATTCAACTCTTTCAATTTACTGATAGGGACATTGTATTTAACATGAATTCTATATAATGTTTCACCGGGTTGTACGATATGATATGCAGGAATGTTTGATTGGTTTTTTTCTTCTTTCACTTCTTGGTTATCTGCTTTTTTCTCTTTTTTAACGGGAATACGTAGCGTTTGCCCTACTTTGAGGACGGGTTCTTCCAATTGATTGGCTGTGATGATTTCATCAATTTGAACATTGTATTTTTTTGAAAGCGAATATAATGTTTCTCCCGTTTGAACTTGATGTATGATAAAATTTTTATCGGAGTTTGCTGTTGTTTCCGTATCGCTTTTTTCATTTTCTTTTGAGGTTATTTGCTCTTCCAATCCTTGGCTGACATTTTGAATGGTTTCATTCACCGTATTATCAACCGCTTCTTGAGAATTATCAAGGGCTTCCTTTGTTTCTTCAATTTCGGTTTGGGTTTCCTTTATTGAGGTGTTATCCTCAGGAGTATTTAATGATTGTTCATGTGCGGTGGCTTGTTCTTCACTTATCTTTAAAACAAGAATTTGTCCTTCATAAATGTCAAAATCCACTAAATTATTCATTTCTTTAATGTCTTTTACGGGGATGCCGAATTTTTTTGAGATAGTGTATAAAGTCTCGCCCGGTTTCACTTCATAAATAATTTTTTCTCCTTTATCATTTTTTTCTTCAACGACATCATTTGTTTTTACTTTCATTTCCCTTAAAACTTCGCGGTCATACTTATGTAAATCATATTTTTCAATCAAATAGATAAGTTTGGAAGGATAACTGGGGTCGGTGGCATAGCCCGCTTTTTTCAATCCTTTGGCCCAGGCTTCATAATCGGTTAAAGGTAATCTGAAGAGAAAAGCATATCTTCTTCTTTTGGCTAAGAATTTGGAATGATCCACAAATGATTCCTCCGGATTTTTATATTTTCTGAAACACTCGTTCAATGCATCATCATCATGATAAATTTTTTCTCCATCCCAGTTATCTGCACATTTAATTCCGAAATGATTGTTGGCTTCACGTGCTAATCTACTGGTCCCCGACGCCGATTCCAAAATGCCCTGTGCAAGGGTTATACTGGCCGGAATGCCGTATTGTTTCATTTCTTTTTTGGCAATTTCTTTAAATCTTTGAATATAGGCCCGGGTTTTAGCATCATTGGAACTTTTTATCTGCGAGACATCTTTGGTGTGACCGGAAACTGTTTTTTTAGAACTTCCACAAGAGGACAAAGAAATAATACCAATGATTATAGCGAATAGATAAACGATTTTTTTCATTGTAATCTAATTAACGAAACTTTTACAAATTTAAGAAAAAACAATCACTTTGAGCTTTCTTCAATGATTGTTCCCAATACAACAATATCCGCACCCGATTTAAATGCAAGGTCTCTTTCCTCAATACTGCGGATGCCTCCCCCCACAATGAGGGGAACTGTCAGGTTCCGGCTTATATGCTGAATCAATTCCGAAGGTATTTTTTCTTGCGCACCACTACCTGCATCCAAATAAATACATTCCATCCCCATCATTTCACCCGCCCATGCTGTGGCCAATGCCAAGTCGGGTTTTTCAGGTGGAATGGGAAGACTTTGCGTGATGTATTGTACGGTTGTCACGGGTCCCCTTCCACCTATCAAAATATACCCGGTGGAAATGGTTTTTATCCCTGTTTTCTTGATGAACGGAGCCGCCTTCACTTGCTGACCGATTAAATACTCCGGATTTCTCCCCGATAAGAGTGAAAGAAACAAAAGAGCATCGGCATGTGGACTCACTTGTGCATGATCGCCGGGAAACAGAATGACCGGAAGTCCGGTTTGCTTTTTGATTTCCACAACCAATTCGTCCAAGTGATTGGTCGAAATAAAACTACCTCCCACTAAATAGTAGGAAGGCTCATATTCGGCCGCTTGTTCAATCAAGGAAACAACCTCATGGACATGCGTTTTATCGGGGTCTATTAAAATGGCGGTTTTTTTATTTCCCTTCGTAAAAAAGGACATTTTTCCAATGAATTTTACGTAAATTTACAACGTGCAAGATAAGGAGATAAAAATACATTCCCAACTTTTTGACGGTTGGGTGAATATGATTCAAAACAAACGTTTTCCACACACGGTTTTACTTTCCGGTAAAACGGGATACGGAAGCCTGTGGCTTGCCTGGCAATTGGCCGGGCGTATTCTTTGTCCCGAAAATGACGAAAAATGCATCCAAGCCGTCAAATTTCTCCATCATCCCGATTTACATTTTATTTTTCCAACCGCCACCGGAAAAAAAGTTAGCAAAGATCCTTCATCAAAGGATTATATGAACGAATGGAACGGATTTCTACAACGTTATCCCTTTGCTTCCTACTCCGATTGGATGACCGAAATGGGAGCGCCGGATAAAAAAGGCGAAATCAGAGTGAAAGACGCCATGGAATTAGTGCGTCAATCCGGAACTTTTCCGGTGCAATCACAGTCCAAGGTTTTCATTATTTGGTTGGCGGAAAAAATGAACCTTAATGCCGCCAACAAACTCCTCAAACTTTTGGAAGAACCACCCGGAGATACTTATTTCATTCTCATAACCGAAAACGAAAGACAAATTCTACCCACCATTCTGTCACGATGCTTGATTTTTCAAATCCCTAAAATTTCCAATGCGGAAATCAAAGAAAACCTTACCAAATTATTCATTCTTCAACCGGAAAAAGCCATGGAAATAGCCAACCGGGCACAAGGCAATTGGCATACGGCCGTTCAACTGCTCAATGATGAAGATCCCAATAAAGACTTCAAGGAAAAATTTGTGCATTGGGTTCGCATTGCATACAAAGCCAAAAATGATCCGCAAGCCATCTTATCATTACAAAAATGGGCCGAAGAACTTGCTTCCGAAGGAAATGCCTACCGGGTCAATTTCCTACATTTCACACTGGAAGTCTTCAGACAAGCCTATTTTTTGAACCGGAATTTTCCCGGCTTGTCATACATCCGTTTTGAAGAACAAAAATTTGATCCCCAAAAGTTTGCTCCCTTCGTTCATCAAAAAAACATACAAGACTTCTATCAACTCATCAATGATGCCATTTATCACCTCAACCGGAATGCCAACCCCAAACTCACTTTCATGGACCTTTCCATCAAACTGACCCGGTTGCTCCATAAACCCGCCTCCTAAAAATCCAAATCAAAACCTTATTTTTGCAACAAAAACAAAATCATGGCAAAAGTAAAATTGGAATGGAAAAGACCCATGGCATTTGATGCTTACGTAGGAGAATATCCCGAACCCGTAAAAATAGACAGCGAAGAAAAATTCGGAGGAAGAGGCTATGGACCTCAACCCAAACCCCTTATGCTGGTTTCACTCGGCGGATGCACGGCCATGGACGTGGCCTCCTTGATGAAAAAAATGCGGGTGGATGAAAACGTGGAAGATTTCACCGTGGAAGTCAATGCACACATGACAGACGAGCACCCCAAATACTATGACAAAGTGCATGTAGTATATAACTTCAAAGGTAAAAATCTTGACCGCGAAAAGCTCACCAAAGCCGTCAAATTATCAGAAACACGCTATTGCGGGGTTTACAAAATGTTCCGCAGTTTTGCCGACGTGACCTATGAAATCAATTTTATTGAAGATTAGTAATTTTCAACTCCAAGCCCGGCTTCATGAAAGCCGGGTTTTTTGTTATTTTTAAATTTGTTTATAAGGATAATAGTTGATTTGATGTTTATTTGATATGTGAAGAGCTAGATGATCTCATATTTTAAAATGTATATTAAAAAAGTTTTATATGCCTTATATAGAAGGCTAGTACCTAAATAAAAAATTATAAAAAATTATTTATTAATTTACATCTCATTTCAATACTAAAATAAAATATATTATGAAACAAATATTACTTTTCTTAGTTGTTATATTTTCTCTAAGTGTTTTTTCGCAATCAAACTCTAGGTACAATAAAATATGGGAGTCGATTTTGCTAAATGATAGAGAGAAAGCATTAAAATTTAGTGAAAAAATATCATATGATAAAGCAGATATAGAAGGTATTATTTTAAAGCAATTAATTCTTACTGAGAATGGATATGTTGAACCGGATAAAGAATTTATATCTTCATTTGTTCTGCAACCTGATTTTGACAAATATTTATATGCTATGTGGAACGAGGGATTTATGTTTGGCGATTATGTATCCAACGGTTTAATAAAATATGGATATGAAAATATTAATTACATACAACCGGAAAAAATTAAGCAACCTGAAGTTAAGGCTCCTTTTTTATATTTAAAAGCCATATCAAAAAGAGCTCAAAATAAACATCAGGAGTTTATTAATTATCTAGATCAGATTAACCATGTAAATAAATGGCAATATTGTGGAGTTTTTGAGGATTTAAACAAAAGTGGTATAAACATTCCTTACCCTCCTGAGAATTATGCATTCAGTAGAGAGGATTTTGATGCTAATAGTAATGGGAAAATAAATTGGTATATTCCAGCAAATCATGTGGAAGTTTATCAATACTTTGTCAATCACTCGGAATATGGAGATGGGATTAATTATGCACAGTCATTTATACACAATGATCAAGAACAAGTTGTTTATTTGAAAATCGGTACAGGAAGTGCTATAAAATTATGGCTGAATGATGTGTTAATTTTTGAAAATACCAAGGATAGAGGCACAGAAATGGATGCTTATATTATAAAGCTGAATTTACCTGAAGGTATAAACCGTTTGTTAGTTAAAACTACTAATTTTAGTTACAATTCATATTTTATCGTGAGAATTACGGATGAAAAGGGAAATCCGGTGAAAGGTATATATTCCAGTGAGGAATACCAACCTTACAATAAAAGCACAGTACAATCACTTAATCCGGTTTTGTTGGCTCATCCAGTAGAACAATTTTTTGAAAAAAAAGTAGAGCAATATCCCGATAACTTTTTTTTAAAATATTGTCTGGCAAATACATATTTGCGCAATTCAAAAATTGAAAAATTTAATACACTCCTTTCGCCCTTATTGGAAAAATATCCCAAAAGTTCACTGCTTAGAAGGCTGAAAATAAAAGCTTTGCAAATTGAAAAAGATTATAATAAAATAAGCGAGATATATAAAAACATGGAACTAGATGATGAGATGTATTATGTTGTTCAAGCACTAAAAATGACCAAGTTCGAAGAAATTTTGAAGAAGGATAAAGCGGAAATGAGAAAGGATTTAGATAAAATAAGAGAAGCTCTTCATTTTGATTTAGCTCATGCAACTTGTGATTTCTTAGAAGCAGCAAGGGATAATAACATGGATAGACTCAAAAAAATATTAGATCGATTAATAAAAGATGCTTTTGATATCCAAAACCCTAAATTAATAACAATATATGCACCAATATATAAAAACTTATTCAATGATGAAGAAAAAACAATTGAAATATTGAATCGGGTAATCAATGATTACTATCATTATTTAGCTTATGATGAATTAGTATCTATTTACAACGAAAAAAATGAAGATGAAAAGGTGGTTGAACTGCTGAAAAAATTCTACTTAGTGAATAAAGAAGATAATAAAACCTTGTATTACCTGACATCTAAATTATATGAGATGCAACATTATAAAGAAGCACTTCAATATATAGATAGTGCTTTGATGAATTTTCCATACAGTTTTATGTTCATGGAAGAAAAGGCAAAAAATTATTTACAATTAAAAAATAAAAAAGAGGCTTTAAAATGGTATAAAAAATCACTTTCGCATAATACGGGATCTTATAAATTGCGAAAAACCGTTGATGATTTGGAAAATAGAGAAGATCCGTTAAAAGGATTGATTATTCAAAATGTTTATAAGTTCATACGGGAAAATAGAAATAAAGTCAAAAAAAATAATTATGGAATAAATGTTTTGTTAGAAGACTTCAATAATTTGATTTATAAAGAAGGAGGAATCAAAGAGCGGGCGGTATTAATATACGAAGTTACTTCCGATAATGGGGTAGAAATCCTTAAAGAATATGATATGGGATTGACAGGTAATTATACCATTTATAAATCAGAATTAGTAAAACCCGACGGAAGTATTGTTCCTGCAGATAAACAGGGTTCTCATTTGGTTTTTAAAAATTTAAAACCAGGTGATGTTGTATATATTGATTATGAGAAATATGTATCGGGGAGTGGCCGGTTTTATAAAGATTTTACCGGTTCATTTTCACCCGACTTCTACCATCCGGCATCTCATGTTTATTATAGGGTTTTATTTCCGAAAGACTATAAATTAAACTATGAATACGTAAATGGAGAAATAGATTTTATAAAGAAAAAGAAAGACGAATGGATATTATATCAATGGTCTGATGAGCATGTAAAATGTATGCCTGCCAGTGAAGATTATATGCCTGAATTTATCGATGTAATACGTTCAGTACATATCAGTTCCATCAATTCCTGGCAAGATATAGCCAGGTGGTATTCGGATTTGATGAGTTCCTCCATTAAATTTGATGAGACTGTTGAAAAAGTATTTAAAGAGTTATTTCCGAACTCCTATGAAAGTCTGAGTGAAAACGAAAGAGCAAAAATTATTTACGATTATATTATTACAAATATCAATTATAGTTATGTAGATTTTCGTCAAAGTGGATACATTCCTCAACGTCCGTCTAAAACCATCGATACCAAATTGGGTGATTGTAAAGATCTTTCCACTTTGTTTCTTGCCTTGGGAAGAAAAGCTGGCTTGAAAGTGAATTTGGTTCTTGTTTTGACCAATGATAACGGATTTAATGAGTTAGTTTTGCCTTCAATGGGCTTTAATCATGCTATAGTTAAGGTGATGATTGATGGGAAAGAACAATTTTTGGAATTAACAAATAAATATTTGCCATATAAAACATTACCGGTTACTTTAATCAATGCTTCAGCGCTTGAAATCCCGTATGAAAAAGAAGAAATAGAACAGAAAAACTTATTTCACTTGGAGAATTTGTCGCAAACAGTCAATGTATTGCAATCGGATGCTGAGTATATTATTGAAAAAGAAACACAAAAAATAAAAATAAAAACCAAAGGAAAAGGAAGAGGAGCGGCACGGTTAAACAGAAAATTCTCTGATATTGGAAAAGATGTAATTGAAAAAAAAGTCGTGAAATATTTCACTAATTTACAAGATATTGATTTGGAATTGATTGATTATGAAATTATAAATTCTGATGCTACATCACCTGAAGCGGAGTTTAATGCAACACTTCATATTAAAAACCAAATTAATAACCTTGGAAGTATAAAAGTTTTTAAGCTCCCTTTGCAACTTAATCCTTATACACAAGATATTGTAAACTTAAAAAAACGTAATTATCCAATTGAATATACAAAATATGAATATCTAGATTTTTATAAATACAGTTACAGAATTGTTTTGAAAAATGGAGGTAAGTTCTCGATTATTCCAAAAAATCAATCATATAGATACAAAAATCATAGTTTTGACATAAAGTATGAACAAGTATCCGATACAGTATTGAAAGTTAAAGTACAAGCCCACACTCCTTTGGATCGTATTAATCCGGAGGAATATCCTGAATTTAGAAAATATGTTAATAACGTTCTAAAAGCCACACAAAGTTTGATTGGTTTTGAATGATTTTAGGCATGCTTAATATATATATAAACATATCACGTAAGTTAACAAGATTAAAAAATACGCCAAATGGCGCCCTGAAGAATTTTAATCTTCAAGAATTTTTTCAAGTGCCATGCCGCGGGAGGCTTTGATCAGTATGGTATGATTAGAGAAATTGTTCAGGTTGATTTGTTTGGTGAATTCTTCACGAGTGGAAAATTGCCCGAGAATGTATGGGTTTGGAATGGTGCGGGAGAAATTTTCTCCGATGAGGTAGGCTTGTATGCCTTTTTGTGACAAGTAATCTACAATGTTTTGATGTTTTTCCAATGATTTCGGGCCGAGTTCAAACATGTCTCCGAGTATGGCCAGTTTTTTTCCGGGCAACGCCGCCAGGGTATCCAAAGCGGCTTTCATGCTACTGGGATTGGCATTGTAGGCATCCAGAATGATCCGGTTATTGTCTTTTTCAATCCATTGATTGCGATTATTGGATGGGATGTAGGTTTCTATGCCTTGTTTAATATTTTGCGGGGAAACTTGGAAGTAGTCACCGATGCAAATGGCGGCACTGGCATTGGAAAAATGAAATGTTCCATACAAATGTGTGGTGATTTCAAGTCTTTTATAACCTATTTTTACGGGTTGTCCCTGGCTTAGTTGTTTGAGTTGAACCGGGGTGGGATGTATGTATGAAAAGGAATATATTTTCGGGTAGTTTTCAAGTTGTTTGATTTGAATGGGGTCGTCAGCATTTTGGAAGATGAGTTTGTTGTGGTTTTTCAGATAATCATAAAGTTCGGATTTGGCACGGATGACGCCTTGAAGGTCGCCGAAAAATTCCAAATGCGCTTCGCCAAAGCTTGTAATGTAACCGTAATCGGGCCGGGTGAATTGGCAGTATTCGGTCATTTCTCCAAAATGGTTGATTCCCATTTCAATCACGGCTATTTCATGATGTGGTTTAAGTTGTAGAAGTGTGAGGGGGATTCCTATATGGTTATTGAGGTTGCCTTGCGTGGCCAAGGTTTGATATTGTTGTGATAAGACGTTTTTGATCAGTTCTTTGGTGGTGGTTTTTCCGTTAGAGCCTGTGATGGCAATGATTTTGGCTTTCATTTGAAGACGGTGATGAAGTGCCAGTTTTTGGAGTGTTTTTAAAGTATCATCCACCACCGTCATTTGAGGATGGTCTTTGAATTGAGGGCGTGATGTAACGGCTAGTAATGCCCCTTGTTGTAAAGCTTGTTCCACAAAGTCATTCCCGTCAAAATTTTCGCCTTTGAGTGCAAAAAAGATTTTTCCTGAAAGGTCTTTCCGGGTGTCGGTTTCCACGCCTTCCGAAGCTATAAATATTTCATACAATTGATCAAGTGATAGTTTCATTTTTTTAGTCGTAAATTTGGATCATTTGTTCGATGAGGTTTACCATTTCTTTGTTTCCTACATAAAACGGAACGCGTTGATGTAATTTCTGAGGTTTGATTTCCAAAATGCGTCTTTTTCCGTCGGAGGCTTTACCGCCGGCTTGTTCGGCCAAGAAAGCCATGGGGTTGCATTCGTAGAGTAAGCGAAGTTTTCCGTTGGGATGTTTGGCGGTTTGTGGATAGAGATATACACCGCCTTTGATGAGATTCCGGTGGAAATCGGAAACCAGTGAACCGATGTATCTTGAAGTATAGGGGCGGTCGTCTTCTTCTTCTTGACAATATTTGATAAATTTTTTCACGCCAAGCGGAAAGTGCACGTAATTTCCTTCGTTTATGGAGTAAATTTTACCTTTATCGGGGAATTTCATATTGGGATGAGAAAGATAGAATGTCCCAATGGCGGGATTAAGCGTGAAACCATTTACTCCATGTCCTGTTGTATAGACCAACATGGTGGATGTGCCATAGATAATATATCCTGCGGCCACTTGATTGATTCCGGGTTGAAGAAAATCTTCCAATGTGACGGGGGTGCCCACGGGACTGATACGTCGATAGATGGAGAAAATGGTTCCCACCGATACGTTCACATCAATATTGGATGAACCGTCCAAAGGGTCTATGAGGACAACATACTTGTTTTGGTTGTCTTTTTTCATTCCCGAAATACTGATAAAATCTTCTTCTTCTTCGGATGCAATTCCACAGGCTATTTCTCTGTTGATAAGGGAATTGATAAAAAGTTTGTTGGCCAGGACATCCAATTTTTGTTGTTCTTCGGCATGTGCATTATTTGTTCCGGTTGATCCGAGGATATCCACCAGTCCCGCTTTGTTTACATAGTGATTGACAATTTTTGCGGCCAGCCGTATGGAATTGAGCAAGCTGGAAAGTTCACCTGTAGAGTAGGGGAATTCGTGTTGTTTTTCAATGACAAATTCACCGAGGGTTTTGGGTTGTTCCATAATAAAATTTAAAATTTTCCGGTTATTTGAATTTTAAAATTGCGTCCCGGTTCGCTCACGGCGGAGGCAAATTTTTTATAATGAACATCAAAGATATTTTCCACCGCCAAATTAAGTGTCAAATGTTTGCTGATGTAGAGATTAAAATAGGCATTAAAAATATGCCAGGCTGGGAATCCTACATATTCACCTGTGATGGGATCTACGGGAGATTCATCCAGGTTATCAATACCGCTTATCACATCATA
>JALVDN010000035.1 GCA_027008965.1 Flavobacteriales bacterium
GATGTTTCACCTTCGCACGGAGATTTTGAAACGAGCACGGATACGGTTTTTTTGGATTCGGTTTTTACGGGAATTTCTAGCCCTACGTATAGTTTCAAGATTTATAACCGCTCCGGAAAAAATATTGTACTGAAAAAGATTGCGCCTGCAAGCGGAAGTAATTCATTTTACCGCTTGAATGTGGACGGTGTGCCTGGAAAAGTCTTTGAAGATGTGATGATTCCGGCCCGTGATAGTATTTATGTTTTTGTGGAACTTACGGCGGATATCAATGCTTTGAGTGATCCGGTGTATGAAGAACCGCTGTTGATTGAAGATGAAAGTGTGCGCGATACGGTATGGTTGGTGAGTTTTGTGAAGGATGCCTATTTTTTATACCCCCGAAGATTTGCCGACCATAGTGTGGATTCGATCCAAGTGGGCGAATATGCCAATGGTCAACCTATCCGCATTCCCGGTTTTTTGATTTCAAACGATACGACGATTACGGCGGACAAACCGGTGGTGATTTACGGCCATTTGGGTGTGCCTCCGGGAAAAACATTGACGATTGAAGCCGGGGCACATTTGTATTTTCATTATAACTCGGGGATTGTGGTGTATGAAGATGCGAGTATTCACATCAATGGAACGCTGGGCAATGAGGTGATTTTGGAAGACGACCGCATGCAACCGGATTTTGAAAATGCACCGGGTATGTGGAATTTTATTTGGTTGAAAGAAGGAAGTAAAAACAATGTTATTAACTATGCAGTGATTAAAAATGCGGTGGCGGGGGTGATTGCGCATCCGGTGAATTCAAACGGCGATTTGGTGTTGAACATCTCCAACACGCAGATTTATAATATGTCGGCCTACGGACTTTTTGCGGCGGCATCGTATGTAAAAGGTCATAATTTGGTTTTTAATAACTCGGGTTCTTCGGCGTTGAATATTCAGCTGGGTGGCCAGTATGAGTTTAAACATTGCACTTTTGCCAATTATTCTTCATCGGTGCGGAATGTTTATTCGGCGGTGGTGTATGTCAGCAATGAATATAAGTCGGTGGATGCACAGGGAAACACAACCATTTTTGTGAATGATTTACAGCAGTGCGATATTTTGAATTCCATTGTTTACGGCAACCGGCCAATTGAGTTTTTTGCCGTGAAAAATGATGCGGCGGGTTTTCAATTCAAGCTTTCGCATTCGCTTGTGAGGTTTGAAGATCCCAATCATGAAATTACGGAAGATTATTTGGATTTTACGAATACAACTTATTTTTCAAATAATGTCCTGAACGCTAATCCCGATTTTGAAAATCCTGATGAGAATAAAATGCTTATCGGCATGCAGAGCGCCGGCATCGGCATTGGCGATGCCAATGTAGCGTCAAGCGTTCCGCTTGACCTGCTCGGTGAAGACCGGACGTCTTCACCCGATGCCGGCGCCTATCAACACACCGATTTTAATAACTAAAACTTCTTAAAAACTTTTATTCCGGGATATTCACCTGTTTCACCCAAACTCTCTTCAATGCGTAATAATTGATTATACTTGGCCATGCGGTCGGTACGCGAAAGCGAACCCGTTTTGATTTGACCTGCATTCACGGCCACGGATAAATCCGAAATGGTAGTATCTTCGGTTTCACCCGAACGGTGAGATATAACCGTATTGTATCCTGCCTTTTGCGCCATTTCGATGGCTTCCATGGTTTCGGTCAATGTTCCGATCTGATTAAGTTTGATTAAAATGGCGTTGGCAATGCCTTCACGAATGCCTTTTTCCAAAATCTCCGGGTTTGTCACAAAAACATCATCTCCTACGAGTTGGATTTTCTTGCCTAAACGTTGTGTCAAAAGTTTCCATCCTTCCCAATCATTTTCGGCCATTCCGTCTTCTATGGAGATAATGGGAAATTTGTTTACAAGGTTTTCCAAATAACCTACTTGTTCTTCCGGCGTGAATTTAAATCCGGAGTCTCCTTCAAAAATGGTGTAATCATAAACACCGTCTTTGTAAAACTCCGATGCCGCCACATCTAATGCCAAATGAAAATCTTCACCGGGTTTATATCCTTGTTCTTCAATGGCTTTCAAAATGGTTTCAATGGCATCTTCGGTACCGTTGAAGTTGGGAGCAAAACCACCTTCATCGCCTACGGCCGTACTTAATCCTCTTTGTTTCAAAATCTTTTTCAAGGTATGAAAAACCTCTGTTGACATTTGCATGGCTTGCGTGAATGTTTCGGCTCCTGTAGGAATAATCATAAATTCTTGAAAAGCAATAGGAGCATCCGAATGCGAACCTCCGTTAATCACATTCATCATCGGCACAGGCATCAGATTGGAACTTACGCCTCCCAAATACTGATATAATGGCAAACCCAATTCATCTGCCGCCGCTTTGGCTACAGCCAATGAAACAGCCAAAATGGCATTGGCTCCCAATTTGGATTTGTTTTTCGTGCCATCCAACGTCAGCATGGTTTTGTCAATCAATGCTTGATCCAATACATTGAAACCTTTAAGCGCCGGGAAAATATGTTCATGAATATTTTCCACCGCACGGGTCACTCCTTTACCGTGATAGCACTCTGTATTGTCTCTTAATTCAAGCGCTTCCAATGAACCGGTAGAAGCCCCCGAAGGAACCGAGGCCCTTCCATGACCTCCCAAATTCGTGAAAACTTCCGCTTCCACTGTGGGGTTACCTCTGGAATCAAAAATCTGTCTTCCATGGATATAAACTATTTCTCCCATCTTTTTTTGCTTTAAAACTAAAGCTTTTCATGAGAAAAAAAAGTGTCATTTGACGGAAAAAATCAATTTTTATTAAATCAAATGAAAAGGGGTGATTTTTATCCATTTGGTCAATTGTTAATTTTTTTCTTATTTTTATAAGAAATTTACGGATTATGAATTATAAATCCTTTGTAGTTCTTGTATTATTTATTTTATGGAGTGGTGGTAGCACCTATTGGTATGTTTGTAAAATAAAGGGGTTTTGTAAAAACGTTAAGCAGGCTGAAAACAATTTCCCCGACAAAAAACAGGAGGCGCATTCCACACCACCGGATATCATCACCTATAAAATAAATAACTTTCAACCCCAAGTAAACGATTCCACTCAACTTAAGAATTTCATCTTGGATTTAAAAAACCATTTGACGGGTGGAAAAAAACTGTTAGTTATCGGACCCTATAGTGCACAAGAAACATTGTCCGTTCAACATCCGGGATTAAAGAGAGCCGAAAATCTAAAACAATACATCACCCGTTGGATTCCCGACTCACTGATTAAGACAGATGAAGTTTTGGTTAATTCAAAGGATTCCATTTTGAAAGGATTTGAAAGTCGTTTAAAACCAATTCAAGACAACGAATTCGTGCAAGAAAACAATGGCAAGATTATGATATATTTTCCTTTCAATTCTGATAAACAAATCACAACCCCTGAAATTTTGGAATATCTAAACGAGCTTGCCAATGAATTGAAAAAAAACCCTTCTATGAAAATTATTATAACCGGACACACCGATAACATCGGTGATGCACAAGTAAACAAAAAAATGGGATTCTTCAGAGCTGAAAGGATAAAAAAGATTTTATTATCCCATGGTGTGAACGAATCTCAAATTCAAGCCCAAAGTATGGGTGAAGAACAACCTATCGCTGACAATAAAACACCCGAAGGAAGAAAGAAAAACAGACGAGTTGAAATAACGATTGTAAACCCTTAAAACCAAAATATCATGAATATATTAGTAAGCGGACTATTCTCCACTGCCGAATCCTATGGCAAATCCGATGCCATATTGGAAATTTTAATCATGCTTATAGTTGCATTTATTCTCGGTTATCTTTTTAGATATCTGTTGACCAAGAAATCCATATCGGATGAATATAAAGAGAGATACCTGAAAATCAAACACGAATATGAATTATTGCAACAAAAATTCAAAACTTTCAATGCTGAAAACGAAAAACTGAGAAAAGAATTGGAATTATGCAGGTCGGGTAAACAAACGTCCACGTCTGTAACAAAGACTTCAACTTCCGCTCCAAAACCTGATGATTTAAAAAAAGTAAAAGGTATAGGACCTAAAATAGAACGATTATTAAATGAAAGAGGAATTTATACATTTATTCAACTTGCTGAAACCGAAATTTCAATTTTGGAAGATGTGTTGGACAAAGCCGGACCCAACTTCCAATTTCATAATCCCTCTACCTGGCCTCGTCAAGCCAAACTGGCCGCAGAAGGAAAGTGGGATGAACTAAAAAATTGGCAGGAAAATTTATAATAAAAAAGCCGGTACAAAAAACCGGCTTTTTTATTAGTCCTTATAAGGTTTACTATTCTTCACTCTCATTTGCATCCTTATCTTGTTGTACCTCATCCTTTTTTACATCTTCACTGATGTTTTCCTCAACTTTTTTTGAACCGCCTTTTCTTCTTCTTCTTCGTTTTTTAGTAGGTTTCTCTTTGGTATAAGTCTCATTATAATCAACAAACTCTATTAAAGCCATCTCAGCATTATCGCCCAAACGATTACCTAATTTGATAATTCTCAAGTAGCCTCCCGGGCGATCTCCCACTTTTTGCGAAATATTTCTAAAGAGTTCCGTAACCGCATATTTATTCTTCAATTTTCTAAACACCATTCTGCGGTTATGCATCGTATCTTCTTTCGAACGGGTTACCAAAGGTTCTAAAAACATGCGCAAAGCTTTTGCTTTGGCAACAGTTGTATGGATACGCTTATGCATAATCAAAGAATTAGCCATGTTACTGAGCATAGCTTTTCTGTGAGATGCCGTTCTTCCTAAATGATTAAATTTTTTTCTGTGTCTCATAACTTTAATATCTTTTCCCTTTCGTTAATCTAAATCCAAATTATACTTGGATAAATCCATACCGAATGTCAATCCTTTTTCTTCTACCAATTTTTCCAACTCATCCATTGATTTCTTACCGAAATTTCGGAATTTCATCAACTGACTTTTGTTATATTGTACCAATTCTCCCAATGTGTTTACTTCTGCGGCTTTTAAACAATTCAAAGCCCGCACACTGATGCCCAAATCTTCAAGCTTGGTTTTCAAAAGTTGCCGCATATGTAACATTTTTTGATCATAAACCTCTTCTTTGGCCTGCACCGGACTTTCTTCAATAGAAATTTTCTCGTCAGAAAACAAAATAAAGTGCTGAATCAAGATCTTAGCGGCTTCCGTTAAAGCTTCACGTGGACTAATCGAACCATCGGTTTCCACCTCAATAACAAGCCTTTCATAATCTGTTTTTTGCCCCACACGATAATTATCAACCGCATACTTCACATGTTTAATCGGCGTATGGATAGAGTCAATAAATACCGTTCCTAACGGCACATCTTTTCTTTTATTCTCTTCTATTGTCACATAACCCCTACCCTTTTCTATGGTAAGAACCACATCCAAATTAACTTTGGGTTCAGCATTGAATAATACCAAGTCGGGATTTAAGATTTCAAAGTTTTGAATGAATTTTTGCAAATCTCCTGCCGTAATTTGTTTTTTTCCACCCAATTTGGCTTTTACCGTTTCATTTTCAATTCCTGAGGCTTTTGCTTTAAATCTGATTTTTTTCAAATTCAACAAAATACTTGTTACATCCTCTACTATTCCCGGAATGGTACTAAACTCATGTTCCACTCCTGAAAATCGGGCCGAGGTTATCGCATAACCTTCAAGAGAAGATAATAAAACGCGTCTTAAAGCATTACCTATGGTTAACCCGAAACCGGGCTCCAAAGGTTTGAACTCAAACGCTCCTTTTCGCGCCTCTTTTTTAATTTGTACTACCTTCTCGGGTTTCTGAAAGTTTAATATTTTTTCTGCCATTGTTAACAGGTTAATGATTATTTGGAATATAATTCCACAATTAGATGTTCTTCAATATTTTCAGGAATTTGAACCCGTTCGGGACGGGCATTAAAAACGCCTTCCATTTTATCTTTATCCCAACTTAGCCATTCATAATTGTTCTTGGAATGGGCTAATGATTCTTGAATAACTTGTAAACTCTTGGATTTTTCACGTACCCCCACAACATCTCCCGGACGCAAAATATACGACGGAATATTGACCACTTCACCGTTTACAGTAATATGCCGGTGCGACACCAATTGCCTGGCGGCTCTTCGTGTGGGAGCAATTCCAAGTCGATAAACCACATTGTCCAATCTTGACTCCAATAGTTGCAATAATACCTCACCGGTATTTCCTCCCGCACGAGCGGCTTTTTTAAACAAGTTTTTAAATTGCTTTTCAAGTATTCCGTAAATATGTTTGGCCTTCATTTTTTCATCCAACTGAATCGCATATTGCGATCTTTTACGTCTTTTTCGCATCAACCCGTGTTGTCCGGGCGGATATTTCCTTCTTTCAAAATATTTATCCGGCCCAAATAAAGGCTCACCGAATCTTCTGGATATTTTTGTTTTTGGTCCTCTATATCTTGCCATAGTCTGAAAACTTTCTTTTAATTATACTCTTCTTCTTTTAGGTGGTCTGCATCCGTTATGCGGAATAGGTGTAACATCAATGATTTCTATCACTTCAATTCCATTATTATGAATGGTTCTTATTGCCGATTCTCTTCCGTTTCCGGGTCCTTTAACAAAAACTTTAACGCGTCGTAGACCCGCTTCATAAGCCGCCTTCGCGGCATCTTCCGCTGCAACTTGTGCGGCGTAAGGAGTATTTTTCTTAGAACCTTTAAAGCCCATTTTTCCGGCTGAAGACCATGAAATAACTTCACCTTTAGTATTGGTTAAGGTGATGATTATATTATTAAATGTTGCCTGTATGTGGGCTTCCCCAATCGGGTCAACTTTAACTTTCCTTTTTTTAGCTCTGGATTTTGCCATACCTTCTAATTTACTTTATGTTTATTTGGTAGCTTTTTTCTTGTTAGCAACTGTTTTACGTTTTCCTTTTCTGGTTCTGGAATTGTTTTTGGTTTTTTGACCTCTCAAAGGTAATCCGATACGGTGACGAATACCTCTGTAACTTCCGATGTCCATCAAGCGTTTAATATTCATTTGAACTTCCGAACGAAGTGCTCCTTCAATTTTATATTCGGAAATTACTTTACGGATATTAGCAATATCCGTATCATCCCAATCCTTAACTCTTTTATCTTCATCTACCCCGGCTTTAGCCAGAACCTCTTTCGATCTGCTTCGACCAATACCGTATATGTAGGTCAAAGCGATGACTCCTCTTTTGTTTCTCGGTAAATCTACACCTGCAATACGTGCCATAATTATCCTTGTCTTTGTTTGTTTCTAGGGTTTTTCTTATTGATTACATACAACCGCCCTTTACGGCGTACAATTTTGTCCTCCGGACTTCTTTTCTTTATGGATGCTCTTACTTTCATTTTATTTTAATTTATTCTTTAATACCTGTACGTGATACGACCTCTACTCAAATCATAAGGGCTTAATTCAACCGCCACTTTATCTCCCGGCAATAATTTAATATAATGCATTCTCATCTTTCCGGAGATATGTGCCGTTACAATATGACCGTTTTCCAATTGCACTCTGAACATAGCATTGGATAATGCCTCAATTATTTTCCCGTCTACTTTTATTGCTTTCTGCTTGGCCATATTTAATCTAATTTTCTTCTTCTTCCTGTTTTTAATAATTGATCATATTGCCTGTTAAGCAAATACGCTTCAACTTGTTGTATGGTGTCTATAGCAACACCTACAGCAATAATCAAAGACGTTCCTCCATAAAACATAGCCCATGATTGTTGCATCCCGAAAATATGATAAACAACAACCGGTAAAATAGCTATAATAGCTAAAAATATGGAGCCGGGCAAAGTTATTTTTGATAAAATATCATCTAAATATTCAGCTGTTTGCGTCCCGGGTTTGATGCCGGGAATAAAACCATTATTTCTTTTCAAGTCTTCAGCAATTTGGTTGGTTTGAACCGTAATAGCAGTATAAAAATATGTGAAGATAATAATCATCAAACCAAATACCACGTTATACCAAGGGTCAAATATATTCCCGAATATGGTCTGAATGGTTTTAGCAAATTCGGAATCCGAAAATGATACCAATAACGCAGGAACAAACATCAAAGCCTGCGCGAAAATGATAGGCATCACTCCGGCCGCGTTTAATTTCAAGGGTATGTATTGTCTTGAACCGAAAATATTTTTCTCAAATCCACCACCTACTGTCCTTCGGGCGTATTGTACCGGAACCGGACGATAAGCTTTAACAAGATAAATGGTAATTGCTATTACTCCCAACCATACAACGGTTTCAATGAAAAACAAAAACAATCCTCCATGTTGTTCCGTAACCCTGTATGTGAATTCTTGAAAAAGAGATTTAGGTAACCGCGCAAGAATCCCTACCATAATTAGTAATGAAATTCCATTGCCTATACCGTTATCTGTGATTTTTTCTCCAAGCCACATGGCAAATATGGTTCCGGCGGAAAGAATGATAATGGAAGCGGGAACAAATAATGAATCCGGCAACAAAAAGGCATCTCTTGGTAAAACATTATGTAAGTTATATAAATATCCGGGACCTTGAACCAAGGTAATGGCAATCGTTAAATATCTTGTGATTTGTGTAATCTTTTTTCTTCCGCTTTCTCCTGACTTTTGTAGTTTTTGGATATATGGCACGGCCACACCCATCAATTGAACCACAATGGATGCAGAAATATAGGGCATCACCCCAAGCGCAAAAACGGAAGCCTGTGAAAAAGCACCTCCGGTAAACTGGTTAAGTAAATCCAATAATGCATTTCCACTTGTTTGTTCTGCTAATGAGGCTAATTGAGTTGGATCAATCCCGGGAAGCGTAACTTGAGCACCAAAACGATATACCAGAATGAGGCCCAATGTAAACAAAATTTTGGTTCTCAATTCTTTTATTTCCCAAATAGCCTTTAATGTATCCAAAAACTTTTTCATTAAACTCAATTTTAAATAAGTTCCACTTTACCCCCGGCTTTTTCAATGGCTTCAATTGCTTTCTTAGATGCCTTATGTACTTTAACAGTTATAGGAGCTTTAATCTCTCCTTTGGCTAATAACTTAACTTTATCGTTTTTCTGAATGAATTTATAATCATATAAAATATCCACATCTACATAATCCTTGATTCTACCTCGTTCAATCCAATCTTGTATCACTGAAAGGTTAAGAGGTTTATATTCTACACGATTAATATTTTTAAACCCGAATTTGGGAACACGTCTATATAATGGCATTTGTCCTCCCTCAAAACCGGGAGTACGTGAATAACCCGAACGTGATTTTGCCCCTTTATGGCCTCTTCCGGAGGTTCCTCCCTTTTTGGAACCTTCACCTCTTCCCAATCTTTTATCTTTTTTTACGGAGCCTTCTGCAGGTTTTAAATTTGATAATTTCATAATCCTCTTTTTATTTTTCTTCAACTGAAATTAAGTGTTTAACCTTGTTAATCATTCCTTGAATTTGAGGAGTTAAAACAAACTCCCTCTTTTGTCCGATTTTCCTCAAACCCAGTGCTTCCATGGTCCTTTTTTGATCTTTGGGTCTATTAATCGTACTTTTTATTTTTGTAACAACTACTTTCTTCATAATTCTGATTTTACCCATTGAACAATTTATCCAAGCTTATTCCTCTTTGACGTGCTACTGTATATGGATCACGCATTTTTAATAAAGCATCCATCGTTGCTTTCACAACATTATGAGGGTTTGATGAGCCCAAAGACTTGGTCAAAACATTGTGAACACCGGCCGATTCCAAAACGGCTCTAATCGCACCTCCTGCAATCACCCCCGTACCTTCTGATGCTGGACGGATAAAAACTTTTGCCCCTCCAAACTTTCCGGTTTGTTCATGGGGAACTGTTCCTTTGATCACCGGAACTTTTACAAGATTCTTCTTGGCGTTTTCCAAAGCTTTTTGAATGGCATCGGGAACCTCTTTGGATTTACCTACTCCAAATCCTACAATCCCATTACCATCTCCTACTACAACAATAGCTGAGAAACTGAAAGTTCTACCACCTTTGGTCACCTTCGTAACCCTTCTCACGGCCACCAATTTATCTTGTAACTCTAATCCGGCCGGATTTACGCGTTGTGCATTTTTATATTTATCCAACATAGTTCTAAAATTTTAAACCGCCTTTGCGTGCCGCTTCGGCTAATGCTTTTATTCTTCCATGATATATATGTGTTCCTCTGTCAAAAACAACGGCTTCAATGCCTTTATCCAAAGCCAGTTTGGCAATTTTCTCTCCCACCATTGTTGCCTTCTCGGTTTTGGTTCCTTTCTTGGCAGCAATATCTTTATCCCGTGAAGAGGCGGCAACTAATGTAATCCCCTCATCATCATTGATGAGTTGAACATAAATATCCTTGTTACTTCTATATACCGACATTCGGGGACGAACTGCCGTACCATGTATTTTTTTTCGTATTCTTTTGCGTATCCTAAGCTTTTTTTCTTCTTTTGTCAATCCCATTTTTATAATGATTATGCTGTTTTTCCTGCTTTTCTTCTGATTTCTTCTCCTACATAACGTACACCTTTACCTTTATAAGGCTCAGGTTTTCTCAATGATCTAATCTTGGACGCTACTTGACCCAACAATTGCTTGTCATGAGACGTGAGTTTTATAATTGGGTTTTTCCCTTTTTCCGATACGGTCTCCACTTTTACTTCCGGTGGTAATTCAAATAAAATGTTATGTGAAAAACCCAACGAAAGATCCAATACCTGTCCTTGATTGCTTGCTCGGTATCCCACTCCAACAAGTTCCAGTTCCTTGGTCCATCCTTCGGATACACCTTTCACCATATTGTAAATGAGAGAACGATACAATCCATGCATGGAACGATGATGTTTACTTTCGGATAATCTTTTTACATGGAGAACATTATCTTGAATATCCAATTCAACATCTTTTATCTCCTGTGATAACTCTCCTTTAGGGCCTTTTACTTTCAAAATATTACCTTCTAATTCTAAAGTAACATTTTCAGGTATTTCAACCGGTTTAAATCCTATCCTTGACATAGTCTGAGTTTTTAATAGATATATGCTAATATTTCTCCTCCTACATTTTCTTTCCGAGCTTGTTTATCGGTCATAACACCTTTGGGAGTAGTGAGAATAGCTATACCCAATCCGTTTTTTACGGATGGCATATTCTTTACTCCGGTGTATTTTCGCAACCCGGGTGTACTTACCCTTTTCAATTCTTTTATCACCGGCTCACCTGTAACCGGATCGTATTTTAGAGCAATTTTAATCATCGGACGGCCGTTTTCATCTTTATAAAATTTGTATTTTAATATGTACCCTTGATCTTCTAAAATCTTGGTGATTTCCTCCTTTAATTTTGATCCGGGTATCACCACCACACGATGTCCGGCCGCTTGTGCATTCCTAATGCGCGTTAAATAATCTGCTATTGGATCTGTATGCATAATTCTTAATCTTTTATTACCAGCTTGCTTTTTTTACACCGGGTATCAAACCCTGATTTGCCATTTCTCTGAAAGTGACCCTGGATATTCCGAAAAGACGGATGTATCCCCTAGGTCTTCCGGTTATACTACACCTGTTATGATATCTGATAGGTGATGAATTTTTGGGCAATTTTTGAAGACCTTCCCAATCTCCCGCTTCCTTCAATGCTTTTCTTTTGGCAGCATATTTTGCTATAAGCTTCGCCCTTTTTCTTTCGCGGGCTTTCATTGATTCTTTTGCCATACGTATTATTTCTTTTTAAATGGTAAACCTAATTTTTCCAATAAAGCATATGCTTCTTTATCTGTTTTTGCCGTAGTTACAAATGTTATATCCATTCCGGCAATTTTATTTATCTTATCCAAATCTATTTCCGGAAATATGATTTGTTCACTGATACCCATATTATAATTTCCTCTTCCATCAAATCCATCTCGTTTTACACCTTGAAAATCCCGTACACGAGGTAGAGCCACAGTAATCAACCTGTCAAGAAATTCATACATTCTATCCCCGCGCAAAGTTACTTTGGCTCCAATGGGCATTCCTCTTCGCAATTTAAAGCCTGCCACATCCCTTTTGGAAATGGTCGGCACTGCTTTTTGCCCTGTTATGGCGGTTAATTCTTCAACTGCATAATCAACCAATTTTTTATCTTGGGTGGCTTGTCCCACTCCTCTGCTAACCACAATCTTTTCCAATCTGGGAACTTGCAATTTATTCTTGTAACCGAACTCTTCCATAAGAGCGGCTATGATATTTTCCTTATATTCTTTTTTTAATCTAGGTTCGTAGTTCATAACGCTTAAATTTGCTGTCCGGAATTTTTAGCATATCTTACTTTCTTACCATCTTCAAATCGGTATCCAACGCGTGTCGGTTCTCCTGTTTTAGGATCTACCAACATAACATTGGAAACATGAATAGAAGCCTCCTTTTCAATAATTCCTCCTTGAGGATTTTCAGCGGAAGGCTTAATTCTTTTCTTTACAATATTCACACCTTCAACTATTACCCGGTCTTTATCTCGTAAGATTTTCAAAATTTTACCTTTCTTACCCCTGTCTTTTCCGGACATAACCATTACTTGATCGCCGGTTTTTATTTTAAATTTTTTCATAATCAATCTTTATAATACTTCAGGTGCTAATGAAATGATCTTTGTAAATTGTTTTTCACGCAACTCTCTCGCTACTGGACCAAATACACGTGTCCCTCTCATTTCACCCTGCGGATTCAGCAATACAACGGCATTGTCATCAAACCGGATATATGATCCGTCAGGACGTCGCACTTCTTTCTTGGTGCGTACTACAACACCGGTAGATATCTGACCTTTTTTAATGTTCCCGTTGGGCGTGGCCTGTTTTACGGTTACTACAACCTTATCTCCGATCGAGGCATATCGTTTGCGCGTACCACCCAACACTCTGATAACCAAGGCTTCCTTAGCTCCGGTATTGTCTGCTATTTTTACTCTGGACTCTTGTTGTATCATCTTACTTGGCTCTTTCTATTATTTCTACAATTCTCCAACGTTTTTTCTTACTCAACGGACGCGTTTCCATAATACGCACTTTATCTCCAATGTTGGCTTCGTTCTTCTCATCGTGCGCCATATATTTTTTGGTTTTGATCACAAACTTATGATATTTGGGATGTTTCAATTTTTTAACCTCCGATACCACAACGGTTTTGTCCATTTTATTGGAGGTGACAATCCCTACTCTCTCTTTTCTTAAATTACGTTTTTGTTCCATCACTTAATCTTATTTGAGACCTCTGGCATTTTTTTCTGTTAACAACCTGGCAATGGTTTTACGCATTTCTTTAATTTCCATTGGATTTTCCAATGGCGTTACTTGATGCGTAAGTTTCATTTGCACATATTTCTTTTTCATTCGTTTGATTTGCTCTAGCAAATCCGCATCATCCAGCTTTCTAATTTCACTCATTTTCATAACATTACCTGTTTTTCATTAATTCGGGCGCCATCACAAATTTTGTTTTGACCGGAAGTTTTTGTGCGGCCAATCGTAAAGCTTCTCTGGCTATTTCTTCCGATACACCGTCAATTTCAAATAAAATTCTTCCGGGTTTCACTACTGCAGCCCAGTATTCCACATTTCCTTTACCTTTACCCATCCTTACTTCCAAAGGCTTTTTAGTGATGGGTTTATCCGGAAAGATTTTTATCCACAATTGTCCTTCACGTTTCATGTAACGTGTGGCGGCAACACGGGCGGCTTCTATTTGTCTGGATGTAATCCACGCACTGCCCAGGGATTTGATACCGTACATACCGAAAGCCAAACGGTGCCCTCTTGAAGAGATGCCTTTCATGCGCCCCTTTTGTTGCTTTCGATATTTATATTTTTTAGGTTGTAACATGTCTTATATTTTTTATCTTCGACGATTTCTTTTTCCTTTTTTCTTATCTTTTTGCCCCAATCCAACCAGTGGATTCAACTCGCGTTTACCATAAACTTCTCCTTTCATTATCCAAACTTTCACCCCTATTCTACCGTAAGTTGTATGGGCTTCTTCCAATGCATAATCAATATCCGCCCTGAAAGTTGATAACGGAACACGGCCATCCATGTAGGTTTCGGTTCTAGCCATTTCGGCTCCGTTTAATCTCCCGGATATTTGAACCTTAATCCCCTCGGCTTTCATACGCATAGTGGATGCTATGGCTTGTTTAATAGCACGACGATATGAAATACGGTTTTCAATTTGACGTGCTATATTCAAAGCAACCAATCTGGCATCCAATTCTGGTCTTCTGATTTCAAATATATTGATTTGAATATCCTTACCGGTTAACTTTTTCAGGTCTTCTTTTAGTAAATCCACTTCAACTCCACCTTTCCCGATAATAATGCCGGGCCTGGGGGTTGTAATAGAGA
Organism: Flavobacteriales bacterium; assembly: GCA_027008965.1. Taxonomy (GTDB): domain Bacteria; phylum Bacteroidota; class Bacteroidia; order Flavobacteriales; family Flavobacteriaceae; genus JAADED01. The sequence continues at coordinate 14,451 of JALVDN010000035.1, forward strand.
TGGTTACCAATTTGGATGTCCTGTCTATATATATATGTGATATAATTTTATTCCGGGCAATGCGTTCTATGCGATCTTCTATAAATTTTCTAATTTTATAATCTTCTTCAATTTTATCCGCATACCGATTGCCTCCAAACCACATGGAATCCCAGCCTTTAATAATACCCAATCTGTTACCTATCGGATTTGTCTTTTGTCCCATATTATTTTGCTGTTTTTTCTTCTAATTGTTTTTCACCTAATTCTATTGTTATATGACTCATTCTTTTTCTTATTCTGTGCGCTCTTCCTTGTGGAGCAGGTTGGATTCTTTTCAACATACCGGCCTCATCCACTTTAATTTCCTTTATATATAAACCCGCTTCTTCCATATCCTTTTCAGGGAATTTTTGCTCCCAATTATTGATAGCACTCACTAAGAGTTTTTCAATATAGGGCGCACTAGCCTTTCGCGTGAACTTCAAAACTGCCAATGCTTTTTGCACATCCATACCTCTAATTAGGTCGGCAACCAAACGGGTTTTTCTGGCCGAAATTCTATGAAATCTTAGTTTGGCCACCACTTTATTTTTTTTGGCTTCCTTGAGTTTTTGTGCCATAATATGCTTTCTAGCTCCCATGATTCAATTATTTTTTTCCTTTATTCTTTGCTCCGGCATGCCCTCTAAATGTTCTGGTTGGCGCAAATTCACCGAGTTTATGCCCTACCATATTTTCAGTGATATAAACCGGAATAAATTGTCTCCCGTTATATACGGCTATGGTTTGTCCCACAAAATCAGGTATAATCATGGATGAACGTGACCAGGTTTTGATCACTTCTTTTTTCCCTGATTCCAAGTTCTTCTGCACTTTTCGCATTAATTTATAATGCACGTAAGGTCCTTTTTTTAATGATCTAGCCATATCCTAAATTATTTCTTTCTTCTTTCCAGTATGAATTTGTTACTATATTTTTTCTTATCACGTGTTTTATATCCTTTGGCAGGAATACCCTTTCTGGAACGAGGATGTCCTCCTGATGCTTTACCTTCACCACCTCCCATAGGATGATCAACAGGGTTCATGGCCACACCTCTTGTTCTGGGTCTTCTACCCAACCATCTGGATCGTCCGGCTTTACCTGATTTCTCCAATTGATGATCCGAATTGGAAACCACTCCGATGGTTGCCATTCCATCAGCTAAAACCATTCTGGTTTCACCTGATGGTAATTTTATGATCACATATTTTCCTTCCTTAGCCATGAGCTGAGCAAAGGTTCCTGCACTTCTTGCCAATGCACCACCCTTTCCGGGTTTCATCTCAATATTGTGAATAATGGTACCCAAAGGGATATTTTTCATGGGCATGGCATTTCCGATTTCTGCCGGCACCTTTTCTCCTGAAATTATTTGATCTCCAACTTTTAATTCATTCGGAGCAATGATATACCTTTTTTCACCGTCAGCATACACAACCAAAGCTATGAAAGCGGTTCTGTTGGGATCATATTCTATGCTTCTAACTGTAGCAGGTATATCAAACTTATTTCTTTTAAAATCTATGATTCTATAACGTCTTTTATGGCCGCCACCTCTGTAGCGCGCGGTCATTCTCCCTTTATTGTTTCGTCCGCCCGTACTCTTTTTAGGAGCCAATAATGACTTTTCAGGTTTATCGGTAGTAATAGCATCAAAGGTATTTACTACTCTGAAACGCTGTCCCGGTGTTGTCGGTTTTAGTTTTCTTACACCCATAATTTCCTTTCTTAATGATTATAGAAGTCTATATTTTGACCTTCGGCCAATTCAACAATTGCTTTTTTATATGCCCCTTCAGTTCCTCTTAGAATTCCTCTTTTGGTGAATTTCATCTTTTTCTTCGCCGGATAAATCATGGTCCGAATGGCTACAACTTTTACACCGTACAAATCTTCAATAGCTTTTTTGATTTGTGGCTTTGTAGCTTTTTTGTCCACTATAAAACCATATCTGTTGAACTTATCGGTTTGGTCCAACATTTTTTCCGTTAATATGGGTTTTTTTATGATATCCATCTCCTCTTATTTTTTTAATACACCTTCAATTTCTTCTACAGCTTGCTCACTAATAAGCATTTTTCCTGCATTCAAAATGTCGTAAGTGTTTAAATCTGAACCTCTTACAATTTTTACCGAAGGCAAATTACGTGATGACAAATATACGTTTTTATTTAATTCAGCCAACACAAACATGGCTTTTTCTTGATCTACACCCAAGTTTCTAAGAATTTTCAGAAAGTCTTTGGTTTTAGGAGCCTCCATATCAAATTCTTCAATCACTTTAATCTGCCCTTCCTTCATCATATAACTCAAAGCTGATTTACGAGCCAAACGCTTAATTTTTTTGTTTAGCTTAAAACGGTAATCTCTAGGTCTGGGACCGAAGACTCTACCTCCCCCGCGGAACAAAGGGTTTTTAATGCTTCCTGCACGAGCCGTACCGGTTCCTTTTTGTCTTTTAATTTTCCGCGTACTTCCGGCTATTTCACCACGCTCTTTGGCCTTGTGTGTTCCTTGACGTTGTGATGCCAAGTATCTTTTAACATCTAAATACATGGCG
>JALVDN010000036.1 GCA_027008965.1 Flavobacteriales bacterium
TTATCGGAATACAATACTATCAATATAATAATCTGTTCAATGATCTGCTCGCAATGGGTTTGGATAAAAATGAAATTCTTGCTTTGCTTCAGACCGGAAAAAATGAGTTTTTTCACATCATTTCTTCATTGCCTTCAGAACTTGGAGTCAAGCTCGTTAAATTGAGGAATATTTTTAGTATCACCATGGTGGGAGCATCAGGTGCCATTTACGGCATTTTGGTGGCATTCGGTATATTTTATCCTAATGCCAAATTAATGCTCATCTTTTTCCCCTACCCTATTGCAGCCAAATATTTTATTCCGCTCCTCATTTTATCCGATGTCGTTTTGGGAATTACCAATTACATTCATTCGCCCATAGCTCATTTTGCCCACGTTGGCGGCGCATTGACAGGTTTATTTTTGATGTGGTTGTGGCGGGATAAAAGGAATGAGTATTATTTTTAGCTCCATCTCATGAGAATCTTCGGAAAACATATTGATTTTTCAAGTTTGGACATCTTTGAAAAAATCATTTATTCCGTAGTTTTTTCCGGTTTTATTTTATGGATATTTTACATCCTACATCAACTTTCGGGCTCAAATATTCATCAAATATGGCTTTTCTTTGCGCTTCCCGGCTCATTTGAAGAATTTATCAAACAACCTTGGAGTTTAGTCACTTACGCTTGGATCCATTTAAATATCATCGGGTTTTTCTTCAATTTAATTTGGTTGTGGTTTATAGGGCGTATTTTTTTGGGGTTTGAGCCCAACGGTAAGATGTTTAAAATTTTCATTTTGGGAATCATTGCAGGTGGATTGGGTTTTCTTCTTGCTTATTCTTTTCTTCCTTTTTTCTTTAGAGATGAACCGAATGCTTATCTGACGGGTATTTCCACGGGTTATCTAAGTTGGCTGGGGTATTTGACTGCAAAATATTCCAATTATCCGGTATATGTCAGGTTATTGGGAAATATTAAAATCAAATGGTTTTTCTATTTCTTTATTTTTTGGGATGTAATCCAGTTTCCTTTAATCAATTCTGGCGGACACATAGCGCATTTATTTGCTTTGTTTACGGGATATTTTGCGGCTAAATTTATGAACTCAAGAAAAATGAAACCCAAGCATGATTTTCATATTTATGATAATTACAAAACTTCAACCGAAAAGAAATTAGACCGGATTTTGGATAAAATCAACAAAAAGGGGATGCGTTCACTCACGGATGAAGAAAGATCATTTTTAGAGAGAGAAAGCAGACGTTGAAATGTTTATTCATCGGGAATGATGTCAATATACCAAAAACCTGTATCCCAACCTTGATTATCTTTTTTTGAAAAGGATTGATTATCCTCTTTACTACAAGGCTTATATGTTCTGAAAATTTTTTCTCCTTTTCTGAATTTTATCGGTGAAGAAAAATAAGGTGCATCATAAACAAAGGTGTGAAACTCTCCGTTTTCTCCGCATGGATCCACATCGGGGGGTAAATCGTTTAAAAAATCCGTGTCATACATCCGGCCAACAAAACTTTTGTCCAGTTTTTTGGCATTCACCGTTACCACAATCGCTTTTATTCCGGCTTGAATGATTTCACGTGAAAGTTCTTCGGTGTTTTTCTTCCAAATGGGAAACCGGGCTTGAAAGCCCACTTTTTTTAATTGCTCTTCGCGGAATTTCTTCAAATCCTCCAAAAAAATATCACCGAAATAAAAAGTATCAAAATTTTGACTTTTCAATTCCATCAAAGCATTTTCCATGACCCGGTTATAATCCTTCATGGAAATATCTTTGGATAAAGGAAGGGTATAAAGCGGAATATTTATTTTTTTACTTTGCTCTTTCAACAATTTTTGACGCAATCCATGCATTGAAACCCGGTCAAAATCCCGGTTGACGGTAGTAAACAATAAATCGGGTTTTAGATTTTGTTGTAGTAAATGAAGTAAAGTATAAGCGGCATCCTTGCCTGAACTCCAGCTTAAAACGGACTTCACTTGTTATGGCCTTTAGACCGAAATTTGATGATGAAAAAAAGCACAGCGAAGATGGCGGCAAAATACAATAAGTTTATATGCTCATCTATAGGTACACCGGGCGGAGGCGGAGGCCCTCCTTGAGAAAATACAGGAGCCGTAAAGGCGCCGGAGAGAGATAATATGAGGTATTTCAGATTTTTCATAGCTTTTCTAATGTGGACCCAGCAGGGCTCGAACCTGCGACCCCCTGATTATGAGTCAGGTGCTCTAACCAGCTGAGCTATGGGTCCTATCCAGATTGCAAATATACGAATTTTGTTTTATTGCGTTACATTATCAAAAACCATACCTTTCTTTCCAATACTGAGGTGAAGTATCTCCGGACTTTTGAAACCAATAATTTTGAGTTACAATTTTTCCTTCCGGCGTTTTTAATTTACGCGCATTTATCCAGATGGTAGGGTTAAATGTCAAGTCGGTAACTCCGATGTTATAGGTAACCGGATCTTCTTCGTTTTTTCGTTTGGCCTCTTCTATAACTACCTCAAAACCGTTATATTCCATTAATTTTTTGAGGAATTGCATTCGTTCTTCCGGAGCATTTTTCTCCAAAATCGTGCATCTTTTTCCTGCTATTTCTCCGAATTGATGTTTTCCCGGTAGTTTCATTGTTTTATTGTTTATTAGAAAATATCACTTATATGTGCTATATATTCATATAAGGGTCCGTATATACCTATCAAAATCAATCCCAGCGCTAAAATAATCAATCCGGCTTTGGTATAAAAATCGGATTTGAAATGGGGAATGGGATTTTCGCTTTTTCTCAAAAAAGCCGCTCTTACCGGCAAGAGGTAGTAATAGAGTGATATGGTTACATTGACCACGGCAATAAAAACCAACCAATAGAAACCTTTGGATGCCGCCGTTGCATAAAGGAAAAATTTACCGAAAAATCCTGCTACGGGAGGTATTCCGGCCAGTGAAAATAAAGCCAACATTAACAGTAAACTTATTTTCGGATTGGTCCTGTATAGACCTTCATAATCCGAAATGTTTTCTTTTCCGGAGTGTATGGAAATGATATGAACCACACCAAAAGCGGCTACATTGGAAAATATATATATCAATAGAAAATAAATAACGGTTTTTACGGCCATTTCATTTCCTCCGATAACACCTAAAAGAATAAATCCGGCCTGGGCAATGGAAGAAAAAGCCAAAAATCTTTTCATGTTTTGTTGACGCAAGGCAAAAAAGTTGCCGATGAACATGGTCAAAATAGCCAAAGCATAAAGCATCCAAGTCCAAGTCTCCTCATAACGACGTAAGTAAATAAACAATAAAATCATAAAAATAAATACGGCCGCTCCTTTGGATATAACCGATAGATAATTGGAAACAGGCGTAGGAGCACCTTCATATACATCTGCTGTCCAAAAATGGAAGGGGACCAATGAAATTTTGAATGCAATTCCCGAAACCATCATGATAAAACCTACTAATTCCAACAAAGGCATCCGGGTTGCATGCATAATATCATCAAAATAAATACTACCCGTGGTGGCGTATATCAATGAAACTCCAAACAGCAGAATGGCCGAAGACATGGCGGCCAGCAAAATCATTTTTATTCCCGCCTCGGCAGAACGTTTTTTGCCGAAATCAAAGGCTGTTAATGCGGCAACCGGCAAAGTGGAAAGTTCCAATCCCAAATAAAATATCAAAAAATCCCCCGATGAAATCATCAAATACAATCCGAGAAGTGACATCCAAAGAAGTACATAAAATTCCGAAGCAAATCCCTGACTTGACATTTCTTTTTTCACCCAATCAACAGATTGAAGCATGATCAATAAAACACCGATATTCATCACAATCTTGAAAAAGTCAATAAGCTTGTTTGTTTTAAAAGAGCCGCCAAAGGCTTCGCCTGCGGGAAAGGGAAAAATACTAATCAACAATACTGCTAAAAACAAGAACAAAGCCAACAAGGGAATCAATGATTTTTTTCTAAGCAAAACATCTGCCAAAATGAGTAGCATGAAAGCTATGGTGAGACTTATTTCATTTCGCATCAAAAAAAACGTTTCCCAATTCATTGTTCCAATTTTTATTAATTAAAAGGTGTTAGAAAGTTTTCTACTCCAGGAGCTATGATTTTTATCCACCAAAACGGCATTACTCCTATTAACGTTATGAATAATATTAAGATATAAATGGCCATTCTTTCATACCAAAATACTTTAGGCAGGTTTTGATGTTCTTCTTTGGGAGGCCCCATCAACATCATTCCTACAACGCGTAAGATATATACCGCCGTTACAACAATGGATGATACGGCCAATACGGTTAAAATTTTATGATAGATGCTTTGATCCAAAAATCCTCCTAGAAAAATATTCATCTCTGCAACAAAGCCACTGAACCCGGGTAATCCCAGGTTGGCTAAACCTGCTATTATATATGCTGTGGCTATAAAAGGAATAATTTTAAGCAAACCGCGCATTTTTCTTACATCTCGTGTGTGTGTACGCCCGTATATCATACCAATCAAAGCAAAGAATAAAGCGGTGATGAATCCATGCGAAAGCGATTGAAGCATGGCTCCGTTCCAGGCCACTTTGTTGAGCATCAACAAACCGAATAATACCAACCCCAAATGACTCACGGATGAATAGGCATTGATATATTTCAGGTCGGTCTGTTGAATAGCGGCATAGGCTCCGTAAACCACACCTATGGTTGCCAAAACCAAAAAGAAGTTAGTCCAAAACATGGTGCCTTGCGGCATCAAATACATGGCTACACGGAATATACCATAACCTCCCAATTTCATCAAAACGCCGGCGTGAAGCATGGAAACCGCCGTAGGCGCCGAAGAGTGACCGTCGGGTGACCAAGTGTGAAACGGAAACAAGGCTCCAATGGTACCAAATCCAACAAAAGCCAAGGGGAAGAAAATTTTCTGAACTTCAACGGGTATGTTTGCATTGCGGGCAATCTCCAACACATTGAAAGTGTAATTTCCATCAGTCGAAGAATGAAAATATATCCCTAAAATAGCCACTAATAACAAAGCCGACGCTCCCATCAACATCAATGTTAATTTCATGGCGGCATATTCCCTGGGTCCGCTCCCCCATATCCCTATTAACAAATACATGGGAATGACGGCTATTTCATAGAATACAAACATGGTGAATAAATCCAAGCTGATAAAGAATCCGAAAACCCCTGTGGCCAATGCGATCAATGAAATAAAAAATTCTTTGGGTAGATCGTCTATTTTCCACGAAACAAAAATGCCGGCAACAACAATCAAAGATGTTAGCAATATCATTAA
>JALVDN010000037.1 GCA_027008965.1 Flavobacteriales bacterium
TGCAGGGATTTACATTGCTGTGGATAAAAGAAACTTGTATGTGGATTATCCCGTCGGTAAAAAAGTGATTGTACGCGCCAAAGGTTTGTTTATTGGCAAAGACAGAGGAGTTTATAAATTGGGATTAACGTACGATTCAGGGTATGCTACGGGCATAGGGCGTATCCCTGCAAGCGAAGTGGGCAAAAGATTATTAGCCACTTGTGATGCTCCCGTTCAAATCACCCCAACTGTGGTAACCATCAATGACATAAATAATAATGGCGATAATTATGTCAATACACTCATCAAATTGAACGATATTCAATTTGAAAAATCACAACTCTGTTCCACCTATGCATTGCAAGGTCTTTCCGGGGTCAACAAATACATTGAAGATTGTGGAGGGAATTCATTGGTGATGCGTAATAGTGGATATGCCGATTTTGCCACCGAAAAAGTGCCTGTAGGTAAAGGTAGTATCACCGCAGTTTTGGGGAAATACAACAACACTTTTCAAATTTACATCCGTGATACGTATGATGTTCAGCTCAATGCACCGAGATGTGATGGCTCCACCCCTTCTTGCGATGCTTCATCATTATCGCCTAACGCAAGCATTAGCGATATTAAAAACGCGTTGGGCAATTCCACTCTGACTCAAATTACAAACGATTGGGTGATTGAAGCCACTGTAAGTGCATCCGACAAGAGCGGCAACCTCTATAAAGCCGTATACATTCAAGATCATACCGGAGGTATCCGTCTCAACTTAAACATGCGCGATTTGTATTTGAGAGGCTATCACCGGGGTGCCAAACTGCGGATTAAAGTAAAAGATCTTTATGTAGGTGTGAAAAACGGTGAAATTCAATTGGGTGATATTTATAATGGAAATATCGGAAGAATTACGGACGACAAAGACCAAGATCATATTTTCTTCATGGATGAAACCGAAGAACCTTATGCGGTAAGTCTCACACCCGGAGCGGCCACTTATGATATGGTGGGTCAATTGGTGGAAGTGGATCAAGCCCAGTTTCAAATCAGGGAAATTTTTGAAACCTATGCTTATAGTGACAGTCAAAATAACCCTTCGCATCCTCGATCGGCCAACCGTTCGCTCACAGATTGCTCGGGCAACGGAAGAATAACCGTGCGCACAAGCGGTTATGCCAATTTTGCCGACGCTTATGTTCCTTATGGCAATGGAATCGTTAGAGGTATTTTGAGTTGCTATGACCGAAACCATGACAACACCATCCAACAAGATGAATATCAAATCATTTTGCGTGATGCTTATGACGTAAGTTTCCCGGATGAATATTGTCATGCTCCTATTCTGTTTGAAACCTTCGGCAGGGCAACCCACAATGAAGAGCTGGATTTGGCCGGATGGTATAACTATGCCGAAGCCGGAACGCGCAAATGGATTGGCCGGTTCTATTCGGGTTCGGTCAATCACTACGCTCAAATGAGTGCATACAACAGTGGAGAAGCTCAAAATATTGCTTGGCTTGTTTCGCCGCCCGTCAGGGTTTCACAAGGAACAAAACTCACCTTCCAAACAGCCAAAGCCTATTGGACACACGATGCATTGAAAGTTTACATTTCCACCGACTTCAATGGTTTTGATGTGCGTAACGCCACCTGGACCGAACTCAATGCACGCATAGCCACCGATACCGATCCCAACCATGCTTGGATTGATTCGGGCGACATAGACCTTTCGGCTTATGCCGGGCAAGAGGTTTATATCGGATTCCGGTATAAAGGAAGCGGGGAATACGGACAAACAGGAACTTACAGGATTGATAATGTAGTAATCAAATAAAATTTTTCTACCGACCTTCTGACAAAGCCTCGTTTTTATACGGGGCTTTTTTTATTTGGAATGTTATTATAAAAAAACAAAGACTGCCGAAGTATGACACTTTTCAGACAGCCTTTGGCGCACAATACTATCAATAATAGCTAATTTTTTTACCAAATAACCATTGCTAGTAAAAATAATAATAGAAAATGATTGGTGATAATCCTGTAATACATTGATAAAGGCTTATTTTCGGTGTTTCTAAAGGCATAATAGATCATAAAAGCAAAATTGATAAAAGCGAATAACTCAAAAATAAACTTTTGTTCATAATAAAATCCAATTATGCCCATTATTAATGTCACGGAAATCAGAAGATTGGAAAAAATAACATTCTTGGAATTAGCTTCTCTATTTTGTAAGAGTTTAAATGGAAAAAAATAAAAAGACACCACCAGGAAAAGAAAAATTGTTACGTACTTGGGAACAACTGATTTGACTGTAAAAAAATAGACCAAAACCATTAATAACAAAATCAAGCTTTCATTAAATAAATTTAGCTTTTTCATAATTACATTTTTTATTGTAATTGTGAATAAATATAAAAAAATTTTTATCCATAGGGTCTTATTTAATTTCAAGCCTATAATAATGAAAGGATGAATATGGTTTTTTGAAAATTTACCCCGGAATATCCTGTTTGTAAACTACATTTTATGTCCGGGGTAAACTAAAACTTTCTTTATGTGTTTTTTTTAAAGAGTTTCACTATACCATAAATTTCTAAAATAATGCCTACACCCAGTAGATACATTGCAATATCATATTTGTTTATTCTTAAAAAAGCACCAATTAAACCTATAATAATGCCAAGAAGAATAATTTTCCATGGGTTAGTATTATTATTCATAATTCTACTTTTTATTATTCATAACAAGTACATAGTACGGCGATTAATACTGCTATTCCTGGATTGGTCCAATAAGCCACAAAACATACCCAACAATCTTCTACAAATTCATCATATTCTCTATCTTCACATTCACTTTGCGTTTCACCGGCTTTCCTTTGACATAAATTGGGAAGTTCAATTTTATTTAATTCACTATTGTCTAACGACGTAAAATGATCTGAATTGAATTTTTCAAATAGTTCTTGTCTATATTTTGAATAATTATCTATTTTTTTTCTATTCAACAAAGTTAAGCCATTCTTTGTTTTTTTAATGATTACTTATATTATGGCTCCTTCATAGGCATTTGGTTTTTTATTTTTGTGATTTACATAAACAAATATATAGAAAATATTTTTATTTGTCAAGCGTTTGGTTAAATTTGAAAAGTTTTCAATAAATACAATTAAAAAAAATAAAGAATTACAAATGCTTAATGCAGGGATTTTATTGAAAAGTTTTCAAGAAAATGAGGGTGTCGGGTGGTGAGGAATTTAGGCGTAAAAGATGAAAAACAGGTGAAAAACGTCAAATTTTTCAGTTACCGGTATGAAAATTGTATTTTCAAGTGGTATTTTCTTGTTTGTGAAACAATAAAATTGTTTTAAAAATAAAGTTGTGATAAGTAGATTTTGAGAAAGCTTTCCCATAAGTTGCCTTTGGTTTGTTTTGGTGAAAGCATAAGAGATTTCTTAGTCGTTCACTTCGTTCACTCCTTCGAAAAGGTTCTTTTGGAAATGTCAATTCCGATAACTTTACTAATTTTGCTCATAACTTTTAATTTTAAAAAGGTAAGTTCTACTTTTTATCTTATCCATCCTGGATGCAGGCTTTTAAGCCTAATGAACTGTTCAAGATTAAAAAGTAGAAGGGAAAAGGGACTAACATTTCGAACAGTCTTTTTAGACCAATGACACTCAATAGTCTTACTCTTTTCCCTTTTAGCTTTTTTATTAGCAACACAATATTACTAACTTTTTTATTTTTTCCTTTTGCAAACATAGGATGACATGTGAAATCCTAATAAAATCAGTAGCGCAATGTCATTCCGACGGAGTTCCGGCGTAAGCCGGAACGACGAGGAATATCCGTGCCGGCGGGCGCAGTGTTATCCTTTTGAAGGCGAAAGCGAGTTTTTGTGTGGTTGAGGAGGCTCCGAGCCGTGACGAGGAGACCCCGCAAAACGCTTTTACATCCGCAGGCTGAGCCGAAAAAGATTTAAACGGAGCACGCCAAATGGCGCCCTGATAAAAAAATTAGTTCCCGGAATGAAGCCAGTTCATTAGCTTGGAAGGATCGGTGAATGTTTTGTGATGAATATGTTGTCTGTTGGGTAATGCAATCTTTTTGTCCCAATTCAAATCTGTTCCGTTGAAAAGCCAAGCACATTTGGTGGCTTGAAAGGAGGCCGTTTTAGGGAGGATATAAGTATGAAACCATGACATGAATTCTTCGTCGGTGAGATGTTCCACCCGGCGCATGTCCATATAGAAAAGGCGGCTCCTTTTGTGGATCCGGTGGCTCAAAAAGTTGAGCATCTCATGAAACAAACCTTCCCGGTCCATATAGGATGCGTATGGGCTGAAAAGGAAGTGCTTGATGTGTTGAACTTCCAAATAGTTCACTTCCAGAAATTTGGATTTATAGATGATCATAAGGCGGAATCCATAAATGTTTTTCAAAATTCACAACGCGGTCGTTTTTTATTTCCACGCCTTCACTTTTGAGCAGCGTTTCCATGAGCTCGGGGGTTTCAAAGTGCATTTTGCCGGTGAGTATACCTTGTTGGTTAACTACGCGGTGTGCAGGAACAGTGTAATTAAATTTTTGGCGGTTGAGTATCCATCCAACCATGCGTGCACCGTTTTGCATGCCGGCCGCACGGGCAATGTATCCGTATGTGGTCACTTTCCCCGGGGGTATGTTTTTGACTATCTGCAGTACTTTTTCCTGTAAGCTTTTCATTTTTTGTCAGGATAAAAATCATCCCATTCTTTGGGTTTGGGGGCATGCAGTTTTCCAACTGAATTGGCCACCAGGGTGGAAACAGTGGCATCGCCGGTTACATTGATGACGGTTCGCATCATGTCGAGCGGACGATCCACAGCAAATATCAATGCCAAAGCCATGGGGAGTTTTTCGGCCGGGAAACCCAAGGCTTCCAAAACGATGATAAGCATCACCATGCCGGCTCCCGGCACGGCGGCCGCTCCTATAGAGGCCAACAAAGCCGTGAGTATGATAGTGAGTTGATTGGTAAAAGTCATCCCTTCGGGCCAAAAAATGCCGAGTATAAAAACGGCGGCAACGGCTTGATATAAGCTGGTTCCGTCCATATTTACGGTGGCGCCTACGGGTAATACAAATCCCGCCACTTCTTTGTCAACGCCTACATGTTCTTCCACACGTTCCATGGTGACGGGCAAAGTGGCGGCACTTGAACTGGTGGAAAAAGCCAATAATTGCGCCGGGGATATTTGT
>JALVDN010000038.1 GCA_027008965.1 Flavobacteriales bacterium
AAAATAATCAATATCAACGAACATTTTACTATCTTCGTAATAAAAATGATAAATATGCTTATCCTTTTTATTTTGAAGATAAAGTTGTATTAACTTCCCCATATATTTTCTTAATACGGTTATTTCAAGTAAGGGCTATGCAAGAATTCGGAAGGGACTGTCCGGAATTTCTTGATTATTTGAAACCCCTCTTTCATAAATTCAAAACAGTAAAGGGTAAAGAACGAAAGAGAATTGCTAAAGAATATAAAAAACTTAAAAAGTCATTTGAATCTCGACAAGAATTTGAACTTCATATACTAGGTTCTTTTTTAAAAAAATACGAAGAACTTTGTGGAGAAAAAATCAATCTTCAAAAAATCAAACAGAGCATTCAAAAACAGTAAAATGAAGAAAATATTTTTGTCAATATTACTTACCTTAGGATTTCTAAGTATTTCTAACGGTCAAGATATTTCCTTTGAAATTGGAGCAGGTTGGGTAAGTCCCAATACAAGAAAGCCTATGGGGATTCGGTCATTTGTTTTGAAGGGATATTATTATGTACCGGTTACAAAAACAGGAGATTTAATCATTGGGCCCGGTTTTTTATTTTATAAAATTTATAATCCTTCTATCAATTCAAGAATAAACTTGAATGATGTTTTGTCGGCTTATTATTCATATAATTTTATTGATAACTCAAAATATGAAGGACGATTATTTGCGGGATATCAGGGATCGGGTTTTTTAATTAAAGATTCATATATTCAAAAGAACATAGCTCATTGGATAACTATGGGTGGTGAAGTAGGTCCGTGGCTAATGAAAATCAGACTTTCCTTTTCAAAAATGATAAACCCGTTACAAATTTCAACAGGCGAAGAGACATTCAAAATATATCCTACGATGATTACATTTTCACTTGTCTTTTTTTAAATTTCAATGGACATTCCGGTCCATTTAACCGGCCGTTTTTCTTATTTACCTGTTAGACAATAAACCAATCACTACGCCTTGACATTGCGCATGAATTTCTAGCAGGTTTTAGGTTTTAATGGTTATCATAAAAGCGTTCTAATAAGTGCTCTCCTTCAAAATTTGAAAGTCTCCTCATGAGGCAAATTATTAAATTTAATTAAATTTTATATATTTGTTAATTAGAATACTTAATAAATAAGAAAATGATAAACAGGTTTTTTTCATTAAATTATTTAAGCTTTTATTCAGCTAATTTTTTGCTCGGAATTTTCCTTTTTTTAAAGCCCGTAAACAGCATTGGACAAGCTTATGATCCTCATTTTTTTCCTATTGGAGTTTGGTCGATAAAAGGTGATTTCAGAAGTGTTGATGATTTTTTATTCAATGTCAATACTGCCGCCGCTTATCATCATACTGCTTTTCAAAATCTACATAATGGAGGTTTTAATGCTGTTTTTCTTTCCTATGATCCTATCGGATATACTTTGGATACTATTTTGGATATTGCAGAGCAATATGATGTCAAAGTTATAGCATCCATGCAACATTTGCATGAAGTTATTGAACAAAGTGGCAGTCAATCCGTATCCGATGCGGAGATTACACAAGCCATTTATAATGATTCAATTGTGCGATTGAAACAATCGCCAGCCGTTATGGGTTATTTTCTTTATGATGAGCCTATACCATCCTGGATTGATATGGATGTGCTACAACGGGCCAAAGATTTATTGGGACAAATTACTTCCGATGCGCCTCATCCTATTCTTTCCACATGGCATGATGAGGCACTTATGGATGAACTTGACAGTTATTTACATCCGGATGTAATAATGATGGTATCCTACCCCTTTGAAGATGGTGATAGTATAGGGGATGTAAGTGATTATATGCCATCATATTTTTCAAGCATGCCCGATCCTCCTCCATATTCGGATTACATAAACACAGTACGTGAAAGGCATTGCGATAGTATCAACAGACCCATGTGGGTGGTTTTGCAAGCTTTTGGTGATGTGGAAACTCCCGCTAATGGAGGTTATTGGCGTCAAGTTTATCCAAAAGAATTACGTTTAGAAGTTTATTTGGCTGTGATGCAAGGAGCCAAAGGGATTTGGTATTTTCTGTATGAATCGGAATATCCATATCTTTTAGGGCTTTTGGATGAATCAGGTCAGCCTACTTTACGGCTCATGGAGGCGGAAGATATAAATGAAGAACTCAATGTGCTGGCGGGTACCCTTCTCAAACTTCGTGTATATAATAATCAATCAGCCGTTCATTCCAACCAGGGAGAATCCAAAATACATTACGACACCACTACATCCAATCATATTAAATACATTATTGTTGTAAATACAGATGTGAATGCATCACAAGCCATACAAATATCGGTCCATAAAAATGATATAGGCTACCATGTCCAAGGTGTTGAAAATGTATATGATCACCAAGTATTGAATTTTACGGAAACAGCGGATTCACTTAATTTTACAGCTATTGTAGAAGCAGGAGGTGGAGCGGTCTTCAAATTATCCGATGCTCCTTTGAAGATTGATGAAGTGAATGGAACTAATCAAATACATTTATATCCCAATCCCACTTCTGACTACGTGTATATCCAACATGATTTCACCCCCATCCATAGATATGAGATTAAAGATATGCAAGGAAAAACTATTATTAGCGGCCGTATGAAAAAAAATAACAATTCTATTGATTTGCAAGAAATACCCCCAGGTGTATATCAAGTGATTTTATATACGGAAAAGGCTGTGTTGACAAAAAAAATTATTAAATGGTAAATTGACCTGAGATTCACCTGTAAAGCTGGGAATAACAGATCATCAAAAAAACCGGCTCAAAGGCCGGTTTTTTGAATTTTCTTGTGTTTTAGCAATTAAGCATTTTCCTTTTCGGCTTGATGTTGTTTGATCAACTCTTCTTGAATGTTGGAAGGAACCGGTTGATAGGAATCAAATTTGCTGGTGAAAGTTCCACGCCCTTGCGTTAAAGAGCGTAGGGTAGTGGAGTAGCGATACATTTCGGCCAAAGGAACCTTGGCCGTGATTTTTTGATACTTACCCGCACTGTCAATACCCATAATAATGGCACGGCGTCCTTGCAAATCGGTCATCACATTGCCCAGGGCATCTTCCGGAACTTTTACCTCCACATCCATAATAGGTTCCAACAACTTCGGATTGGCATCCATAAATGCTTTTTTAAAGGCTTGTGCACCGGCAATTTTGAATGAAATATCATTGGAATCCACCGGATGCATTTTTCCGTCATAAACAATCACCCGGATGTCTCTCACCGGCGATGAAGTCATCGGACCGCTCTCCATCACTTCCAAAATTCCTTTTTTGATGGAAGGCAAAAAACGGGCATCAATCACGCCGCCCACAATGGAGTTCACAAAAACCAGTTTTCCTCCCCAAGGCAATTCATCTTCTTCCATACCTCTCACCGGAAATCCTTCCGGATCAGGCATGCCTTCATAATAGGGTTCTATTTTCAAGTGAACCTCACCGAATTGACCTGCACCACCCGATTGTTTTTTATGCCGGTAGGATGCCGTGGCCGGACGTTGAATGGTTTCCCTGTAAGAAATTTTAGGCTTGGTGAATTCGGCCTGCACACCGAAATCTTTTTTCAAAAGCCAATCCACAATTTGCAAATGCAATTCGCCTTGTGTGCCCACCAATTGTTGTTTCATTTCACGGTCATATTTGATCACCACCGTTGGGTCCTGACTGTGAATACGTTTCAGTGCATCCTGCAATTTCTCTTCTTCGTTTTTAGAGGTGGCTTTCACCGCTTTTCTCAAGCGTGGTTCCGGAAAACGGATGGGATTATATCTCACAGGATGTTCCGGATCCGACAATGTGTCGGAAGTTTCGGTGCTTTTCAACTTGATAACCGCACCCAAATCACCTGCCGTAAGTTCATCCACAGGCTCGCGTTTTTTTCCGTTAACGATATACAATTGGCCCAAATTCTCGGTTTCTCCGGTGCGTGGATTGAGCAACTTGTCACCGCTCTTCACCTTACCTGATTTCACCTTGAAATAGGTCACTTTTCCAACATTGGGTTCATAAAAAGTTTTATAGACAAAAAGTGAAGGATGGCCGTCCGGTTTGGTTTCCACAATTTCGCCCTCCATAGTCATTTCCGCTTCCATATCCGATGCCGATGGCGCCACATTGTCAATGAAACCCATCAAACGTCCGCTTCCCATATTATTTAAAGCCGAAACCGTGAACACGGGAAACAATTCCAAATTCAACATCCCCTTTTTGATGCCGATTTTCATCTCATCTTCCGATAATGTGCCTTTCTCAAAAAACAGTTCCATCAACTCTTCATCATTTTCCGCCGCTTTTTCCACCAATTCGTTGTGCAATTGCTCGGCTTTTTCCTTCTCTTCATCCGGAATAGGGTGTTTTTCGGGTTTACCTCCTTCGGGGCCAAAAACATACATCTTCATTTTTAACACATCAATAATAGCTTGTTTTCCGTCGGGAGTTTTATAAGGATATTGAATTTTAATTGCATTTTTCCCCACCAAATCCACAATACTTTGAAACGCCTTTTCAAAATCAGCATCCGGATGATCCATTTGGTTGACCACAAACACCGTAGGGCGGTGAAAACGCTGAATATAATCCCAAATAATTTCCGTTCCCACTTCCACACCGTGCTGCGCATTCACCACCATAAGCGCCGTATCGGCCACCCGCATGGATGAAATCACCTCACCAATGAAATCGTCCAAACCGGGAGTGTCTATGATATTGATTTTATAATTTCTCCATTCCGTATGCAACGGGGTGGCAAAAACCGAACCTTGCCGTTCTTTTTCAATCTCATGAAAATCCGACACCGTATTTTTGTCCTCCACGCGCCCGCGTCGCGGAATCAATCCCGCTTCAAACAACATGGTTTCGGCCAAGGTCGTTTTGCCACTATGATGGCTACCCACAAACGCAACGTTTTTAATGTGTTTATCATCGTATTTCATATGCTTAAATTTTTTAAAAGTTGAATAAATATAATGAAAATATGACAGAAAAAATTGACAATAAACACCTTTTTATTCATTTGGGCGCCTGCCCGAACGCATTCACACATGCCACATCGTTTCACATTCGTTCACGCTGCGGCGTGTTCATGCGGCGGGCACCGGGCTGTCCGCTTGAATTCGGCTCGGGCAAGCCGGTTTTTGTATCGCTTGCTGCGGGGTCTTGTCG
>JALVDN010000039.1 GCA_027008965.1 Flavobacteriales bacterium
AGGAAATGCCATTCAAACAGGTTTCAAAATACCCCTCACCTTCCGCAACGGCTTATGGTATGACAAATTGAATATTACACTCGGAGGCAAATGGGAACAAAACAATGCCCTGCAGGAACAAATTCCATTCACACAATTCTCTTGGGCGCATTTCCGGGTCAAAACCTATCGCGATGCCGAATCCCGCAAAGGGTTTTTCTTATCAGGAAGTTACCGCTACGGCTTAACTACTTCTTCCGGGCAAGCCGCAATATATACCGAAGGACGCATTCCCGGACTTTTCAAACACGATGTTCTCAAAGCAAGATACCGTTTGGTCAACCGAACGGGCGCTTATGTATTTCCTGCTGTTTCACCTGTTATTCGCGGTCACAACCTCTTTAACTTCAACACATTACACAATGCTGAATTAGAATGGCACTCCAATCTTTTTTATCCCGATGCAGGAATCAAACGTATTTTTTTCCTAAAACGTGTCCGGATGAAAACCATTTTCGCTTTTTCACAAGCTGACATAGGCACATTCCAATCCTACAACCTTCAATTGATAGGCGATTGGAATTTTTTCGGTTTCCCGGTGGAACTCCCGTTAGGCTTTCAAATCAGCTATATCATGCCCTTGAAAAAATGGAGCTATTCATGGGTGATTATGCAAGTGGTTTTCTAACATCTTTTCAATTATAAAGTAATTTTTTCAGGGCGCCTGATGGCGTGCTTCGTTTAAATCTTGCTCGCACCGCTCCGGTTTTTGCAAAGCACGGCTGCGGGGTCTTGTCGTCTTCGCTCCAAGCCTCCTCCCCGTGGCAAAAACACGGGCGTTGCTTCGCAAGGATATCACTGCGCCCGCCGGCGCGGAGATTTCATATTAAAAACCCAGTAGGCCATCCAAAATAAAAAAGAGGGTTTATACATAAAAACACAAAATAAAATTGGCTCATAAAAATGAATTCATTAAAAATAAAACACTTGAAGAAAAAAATTTCCCGGAAGCCTTTTGTTTTGTTAAAAAATATTATTTCTGGAAAGACGAAATTCAAAAGTAAGCATATATATCAAAAATAAGTTGTGCATAAGTATTGAAGTGATTATATATCTAATAAAATCATTTAAACCGGTAAACAACATCTAAAACAATAAGTTATGAAAAGAATAATTTTTTTATTGTTATTAGTTTTCTCACTTAGTCTGACAAATTGTGGAGAGTCCAAAAATGATAGCAATAAATCCGGTAAAAAGAACAACAATCAAAACCTTTTAAAATATTCCATTCTGAAAGAGGATATCAGTGATACTCCTTTAAAAATACAAGTCACTTTGAAAGTACTCATTGAAGACAATAAAATAGATGAACAAAAAATCAAAAATCTCTTGAACTATTTATACGAAAAGACAATCAACAGGTCGGGGTTTAAACATCAAGATCACCCGACAAATATTTATATCTATGCTTATACTTCAAAAGACAAAGCAGAATCCGGAAAAGGGCAATGGATTGGTATGATTTCCAAAAGTTTTGATGAAACCAAACCCGAAATTAGCATTAGTAAAACTCAACTCAAAGCATTATATGAAGTGCCCGAGAAAAAATGGGGACTTACACATGAACAACGCCTGGAGATTTGGAAAAAAATCATTCTTCTAGAAAGAAAAGCACAAAAGGAAGCCGATAAGAAATATCCGCTTGACCATCCCGGAATAACAAAAAGCGATATGAATAACAATGTCAACCTCATGAGAGAATTAAATGAGAAGTATAAGAATGCTTTGGCAAAAGAGTATGGAGTTAAAAAAGAGATTATTGACTCCATCGGAATTGAAGGAATAAAGAAAGGATGGCTGATTCCAAAATAAAAGATTCAGCATAAAATTTTTTTGAACTTGATTTACGGCATCAATTAACCCCACTCCAATCAATACAAAAACCCGAACAACCACAAAGGGATTTTCCGGCCGAAACCGGTTTCCAAGTCATCGGCTGCAATGAAAGCATTTTCCAAGCCGGAGATTTGTTTATTGCTTTTGTTTTTACCACCCACTTCTAAAATATATTTCTCATTGACAACAAAATCGCCCCAGGT
The DNA here is from genome assembly GCA_027008965.1 of Flavobacteriales bacterium. GTDB lineage: Bacteria > Bacteroidota > Bacteroidia > Flavobacteriales > Flavobacteriaceae > JAADED01. Next base: position 2,079 of record JALVDN010000039.1, read on the forward strand.
GGCAAGCCGGATGCCGAAATCCTGAAGTTGATTGACAATAAAAGTTTCGCGCAAATGGCCTTTATCGGCACGTTGAGGGGCCAAAGCCCACATCAAGTTGGTGTTTTCCAAATAAATCTTGTCGGGTTTTTGCAAACGGCCGATACCGGATGTGTTTCGTTGCATCAGAATAAGTAAATCGCTTTGTTTGAGATAGTGCAAGTATTTGATCAATGTAATCCGGTTGATATCAATTTTCCGGCTTAGCTTACTGATATCAGGCGTAAAGGGCACCGATTCGGCTAAAACGGTTAAAAGTTGTTTTATTTTGGGAATGTAGGCCACTTCCAAACTGCGTAGTTGCGGCAATTCCATTTCCAATATCATATTAATGGTTTGGTTTAGCCGGATGGAATACAGAGCGGGCTGTTCACGATAATAAGGATAATAGCCGTATCGCAGATATTGGTCAAAATGGCGGAAAGGTTGGATTTTCCGGGTTATCCGTCCGGCCCATTCCATATGGCGGTGAAATATATCGTCCAATGAAAGCGTTTCAAATTCAATTCCGGTTTCAAGGGCCAAAAATTCCCTAAACGAAAGCCCGTGCAGGTGATACATAACGGCCCTACGGCTTAAATCCGCCTGTGCATTAATGATTTCCAACAAGGATGAGCCGGTAAACACCACACGAAGTTGTGGAAAATTGTCATAAATATTTTTGATTTCTTGCGACCAACCCGGATAGCGATGTACTTCATCCAAAAACAAATGCTTTCCTCCCATACGGACAAAATCAACAGCCAGTTCATATAAACTGTGTTCGGCAAACCAAAGATTATCCAAGCTTGCATATAAGGCTGCTTCGGGTTCACCGGCATAGGTGCGTTTAATGTATTGAAGAAGCAAAGTGGTTTTTCCGGTTCCGCGCGCACCTTTAATTCCAACCAAACGACTATTCCAATCAATCTTACGAGCTATGCTCCGCACAAAATCTAAAGAGGTAAAATTCAGTAGTCGTTGTTGAATTTCGAATAGTTGTTCCATGTTTTCTATGTTTAATAAGCCGGTTTCACTAAATTGTTTCAACCATGTGTTTACTCCGCTAAACAAATTTACGTAATTTTTGTTTACCGGAGTAAACATTTTTATACCCGGAGGCAATTATTAGAGGCTACAAAAACCGGTGGGTTGTGAAAAGCGGATCATTCCGGGGTGATTATTATGCCTTTGTCGAAAAATTTACTCAATGACTTATTGTAATTTTTTATAAATGAGACTTCTCGCTTGCACTCGAAGTGACACTCTATTATTTGTTTTTGAAGATCTTGTCATTCCAACGGAGTGAAACGACTGAGAAATCTCAATAATTTTAATGGATGAAAAGAGATTTCTCACTTCGTTCGAAATGACAGAAAAAAACTTCGTTTTTTGTTTGCGCCAGGGATGGGAGCGGTATGAGGCGAAGCCCCGGGCCATGGTTTTTTTGGCGTCAGGGCGGACTCCGAGCGGAGACGAGGAGACCGCACGGCGTCATGCGGCGGGTTTAGGTTCAGGCAAAAACCGGCCTGGGGCGAGCCGAATTCAAGCGGACAGCCCGCCCGGGCGCCCTGAAAAATATTTTTAAAAGAATGGTTGAACAAAAAATACAATGTATTGAATCATCCCGGAAGTACCATGAGGGATTTAACACGGGTTTTGAACAGAAGCGGTAAAAAATTGTAAAATAGCCGTGTAAGTCATATATTTGCGCTTTGTAATGAAAAATAAAGAATAATGCAAGGAAAAGGTCTCGTTAAAACTTTTGCCGTTATACTGGCTTTATTGAGTTTGTATCAGTTGTCGTTCACTTTTGTTTCCCAGAAAATAAAGAAAGAAGCCAAGCAATATGCAGGCGGGGATTATGTGAAGGAAAAACAATATTTGGATTCGTTGAATAAGGTTCCGGTTTATAATTTGCTCGGCATCAAATTCAATTATGATGAGGTGAAAGCCCGGGAGATGAATTTGGGGCTTGACCTGCAAGGTGGAATCAACGTGATTCTTCAAATTTCGGTGAAAGACATTTTAAAAGATTTGGCCAACAACACGAAGGATCCGGATTTTCACCGTGCTTTGAAGTTGGCTTCGGAGATGCAAAAAGAAAGTGACAAGCCCTTTTTAGACCTTTTCTTTGAAGCCTGGGATCAAGTGGCCCAAGAAACAGGAAAAAGATTGGCCGACCCGCAGATTTTCGGGAATAAAAAACTTTCGGATGATATCAGTCCGGACATGACGGATGAAGAAGTAAAAAAAGTCATTCGCCAAAAGGTGGATGAAGCCATGGTGAGTGCCTTTGAAGTGTTGCGTAAGCGGATTGACAAATTCGGGGTTTCATCGCCTAATATTCAACGTCTTGGAAAGAGTGGAAGAATCTTGGTGGAACTTCCCGGGGCTAAAGATGTGGAAAGAATCAAAAAATTGCTCCAAACCACGGCACAGCTTGAATTTTGGCCGGGTTATAAGCAAGAAGAATATGCATCGTTTATCAATACGATAGACCGGGTTTTGGCCCAAAGACAAGTCCGAAAAGAGAAAGACAGCACGGAAAATCTTATTGCCGACGATTTGTCTCAAACCCGGCCCTTTTCTTCGTTGATAGTAAGACCGGGCTACGGACCCATTTTGGGATATTTCGCTTTGAAAGACACAGCCAAGGTAAACAGGTTTTTACATGACCCGGAAGTGGTAAAAGCGCGTCCGGAAAATTTGAGATATGCCAAATTCCTTTGGGGAAAACCCGACCCCGAATCGGAACTTCTGCCTTTATATGTGATCAAAGGCAACAGGGAAAATGTTCCTCCGTTGAGTGGAAGTGTGATTACGGACGCACAACAAACTTTTGATCAATTCGGCAAGCCGGCCGTGAGCATGGCCATGAACGCCAAAGGGGCTAAAATTTGGGAAAAAATGACCACCGAAGCCTATCAGAACCAATCTACCATTGCCATTGTTTTGGATAATGTGGTGTATTCGGCACCCACGGTGAGCAATGGGCCTATCACGGGTGGACGTTCGGAGATCTACGGCAAATTCACCATAG
>JALVDN010000040.1 GCA_027008965.1 Flavobacteriales bacterium
AAGCCATTTTTTGTGTTGTATTTTTCCTTTGATCACATAATAATACACCAACACGAAAAATATCAAAAACCAAATACCTAAAACTACCATTGTGTGGAAAGACATAAAAGTTATGGTCACCGGCGGAACCAGTTCATCCAAGGGTCTACCATCAAAATATCCGTAACCGAAATCTTTAAAATGCGCCCTGAAAGTTTCCAAATATTTCCGGGCTTCTTCTTCATTTCCACTCTTCTTGGCTTCCTTGTATTTGGCCAAAGCCTCGATGGCTATTTTACCGCTTTCTATTCGCTCCTTATAAGAACGAATGCCTTCTTTTTCATTGCCATACAACAAATCTTTGATGCCCGGCACAAATGCATCGGGATCGTTGAAAGCTAAAATAGAGAGTACATAAGGAATTTCCACGCCTTTAAATTCCACATCCAGTTGATTTTTCCCTTTCAGGTCCTCTTCAATCGATTGGAGGAGAGTTTTCTCTTTTCTAACGGTAGGTGTACCGATGGCAATAAGCGGAGCCCCTCTTCCTCCTCTATACAAACCTTCCATGGCCGCCAGTTTCATGGGTTGATATTTGGCCACTTGCTTGGCCGAACCATCACCGGTGACAATAGTAGCCAAGATGGATAAAATCCCGAAAACGGATGCCACAAGCATGCTGTATTTCGCCAAAACCCTGTCTTTCTCCCTGTTTTTAAGCAATAGATAAGAACTGACGGCAATCACAAATAAGGCCGCAAATGTGTAGGAAGAAGTAATGGTATGCAAAAATTTGTTAACGGCCACCGGGTTAAACAAAACTTCCCAAAAATTTTCCATTTCATTACGCATCGTGTCGGGATTGAATTTCATTCCGGCAGGGTTTTGCATCCAACCGTTGGCAACCAATATCCATAAGGCCGACAGATTGCTACCTATCGCTACAAGCCATGTGGAGAGCAAATGCGCTTTTCGGCTCACTTTTCCCCAGCCGAAAAACATGATGGCAATGAAAGTGGATTCCATGAAAAAGGCCATAATTCCTTCAATGGCCAAAGGTGCGCCGAAAATATCCCCCACAAACCACGAATAGTTGGACCAATTGGTTCCGAATTCAAATTCCAGGATGATTCCCGTGGCCACACCAATGGCAAAATTAATCCCGAACAATTTCATCCAAAATTTCACCATGCGCCGCCATTTTTCATCGCCGGTTTTCACGTAAATGGTCTCCATGATGGCCAGCATGAATGACAACCCCAACGTGAGCGGCACAAAAATCCAGTGATATAATGCCGTCAATGCAAATTGCGCCCTCGACCAATTCACCAACGACCAATCTATATGTTCCATAACATCAATTTATTTTTTAGGAATAAGTTGTTGTTCAATAAATTCAACTTTTTCTTCTTCCGTTTCAAATTTTTCCAATGTCTTGGGAAAGAAAAACGGTTTCAAAATGGCAAACATGACAAAAAGTTTAATCAGAATGATGATCCATAATTTCCTCCCCCGCGGGCTCATTTCCTTGAATCCGTCCACATAAAACCGGAAAATTTGATGGAGAATCATTGCCTTTTAAAATATATACAAAGATACGGCATTTTAGATGTATTGTCAAGAAAAATATCTCGCAACTAAAAAAGAGAAATAAAAAGTTTTGAAAATTTTAAGAAATGTAAAAAATGTTACACTCCCCTCAAACAAAAAAGCGCCGGAAAGCGGCGCTTTAGGTTGTATAAAAACAAAAAATGAGTTTAGCTTAAAACTTCTTTAACCTTATCGGCGGCTTCTTGAAATTCGGTGACAAAATGCACCGGAATACCGGATTTCTCAATCAATTCTTTGGCCTTATCGGCATTGGTGCCTTGCAATCGAACAATGATAGGCACATGAATTTCACCTTTCATATTGTTGTAAGCATCCACAATACCTTGCGCCACGCGGTCAGCTCGCACAATACCACCGAAAATGTTCACCAAAATGGCTTTCACTTTCGGGTCTTTCAAAATAATACGAAAACCTTTTTCCACCCGTTCCGCATCAGCCGTTCCGCCTACATCCAAGAAGTTGGCAGGCTCACCACCCGATTGTTTAATCAAGTCCATGGTGGCCATCGCCAATCCTGCACCGTTTACCATACATCCCACATCGCCATCCAAGGCCACATAGCTCAATCCCGCTTCTTTGGCTTCCACTTCCACCGGGTTTTCTTCGCGCTTATCACGCATGGCCGCAATATCCGGATGTCTGAACAAAGCGTTGTCATCAATCACCACTTTGGAATCCACCGCCAAAATCTTATCATCCGAAGTCTTCAAAACCGGGTTGATTTCAAAAAGCGAAGCATCGTTTTTCACGTATGCATCATACAAAGCCTTCACAAACTTCACCATTTCCTTGAAAGCCTTGCCTTTCAGTCCCAAATTGAATGCAATTCGCCGGGCTTGAAAATCTTGTAATCCGTGTGCCGGGTCAATCAATTCCACAAAAATTTTATCCGGCGTTTTTTCGGCCACTTCTTCAATATTCATTCCTCCCTCGGGCGAATACATAATCATCGGGCGTTCCTTGTCGCGGTTCAACATCACACTCATATAATATTCTTCCGGTTCCGAATCACCGGGATAATAAACATCCTCGGCCACAAGTACTTGATGAACAATTTTTCCGTCTTTCCCCGTTTGCGGTGTCACCAAACGCATACCCAAAATTTCCTTGGCTTTTTCATAAACTTCATCCAGATTTTTAGCCAATTTAACGCCGCCTGCCTTTCCTCTACCACCGGCATGCACCTGTGCTTTGATAACAAAAAATTTCGTGCCCGTTTCTTCGGCCAATTTTTTTGCCATTTCCACGGCTTCTTCGGGCGTAGTGGCCACATAACCGCGTTGCACACGCACCCCCGATTTCGCCAATATTTCCTTGCCTTGATATTCGTGTAAATTCATAATAAAAGCATTTTTGTCAAGCACAAAGGTAACATTTCTCCGTCAAACATTTCCGCCAAAAATCATATTTTAAAATATTTTTTGTGGTCGGCTCCAAAGCCCGTTTTTCCCTCCGGGAAAACCCGGTCTTTTCCGCCGGCTTGCCAACCTGCGGCGGTTTCGGTCACCTCGTCTCACCGCCTTGTTTGGCAAGCGGTCCGGTGAGCCACGGCCGGCTCGCAACCCGCCCGCTCGCCGGCCGGTCTCCCCGGACAAGATATCTTATCTATAAAAGAAATTGAAAAATTGACTAAATTGAAATATCAAAACAACCCCAATGACCAACCACCTGGAACAAAAACTTCTTTCCAAAAACATCAAACCTACGCCTGTTCGAAAATTAGTGCTCAAAAAACTACTGGATGAAAGGGTGGCCATGAGCTTGGTAGAAATAGAAAGAAAATTGGAAAGAATGGACCGTTCAAGTATTTACAGAACCTTGCGAACCTTTGAAGAAAATTATTTGGTGCACGCCATCCCTGACCGGAACGGTACAGTCCGCTATGCCGTTTGCGACGATGCATGTACATGCGAACCCCGGCATCTCCACCTTCACTTTTTGTGCCTTCAATGCAACAAAACCTATTGCCTCACCGATAATCCCGTTCAAATACCAGACTTACCACCCGGTTATGAAGTCCGGAGTGCGGACTTTCTCATCAAAGGAATTTGTCCGTCTTGTAACAAATAAAACTTTGCAACCGGGTTGCATGTATTTGAGTTTATATTTGTAAGGCAACTCAAAATTTTCGGTTATGCTTAAAACTACCTATGATATTCCCAAAATGGATTGTCCGTCCGAAGAACGAATCATTCGCATGAAATTGGAAAATTTCCCTGAAATCAAACAATTGAAATTTGATTTGGAAAACCGCCGCTTGGAAGTTATCCACACGGCTGACAATCCCGAAATTGAAAAAGCCTTGGAAAGTCTAAACTTCGGTGCACAAAAAGTGAAGTCCGAAAAAATTTCCGGTAACGAAGTGGAATCCGATCACGGGCAACAAAAAAAACTCCTGTTGATGGTATTGCTGATCAATTTCATTTTTTTTGTATTGGAAATCACCACCGGTATCATTTCCAAATCCATGGGATTGATTGCCGATTCCCTTGACATGTTAGCCGATGCCACCGTGTATATGCTTAGCTTATGGGCTGTTGGCGCATCGCTTGCCAGAAAAAAGAAAGTGGCCATGCTTAGCGGATATTTTCAATTATTGTTGGCCTTTTTGGGCATGGTGGAAGTGATCAGACGTTTTTTCGGGCATGGAGAAACGCCGAATTACAAAATCATGATTATTGTGGCATTTTTTGCTTTATTAGCCAATGTTTTGAGTTTGTACATTCTTCAAAAATCCAAAAGCAATGAAGCTCACATGAAAGCCTCCATGATTTTTACCTCCAACGACATCATTATCAATACGGGCGTGATTGCAGCCGGAATATTGGTGATGCTCACCCGTTCCAAATATCCCGACTTGATTATAGGCGCTATCATTTTTGTATTGGTAGTCCAAGGAGCATTCAGGATCCTAAAATTAGCCAAATAGGATGATGCATAACAAAAAATTTCTCTTTCCGGTCATTCTCTTTTTGATAGGAGGCTTTTTTATCATCAAGAAGTTTTCACTCAAAAAACCGTATGTTTTTCAAGAAAAAATTATAAAAAAACCGGTCACTCTTCTTTCTCCACAAAAGCCGGATTCCTTTCAATCACAAGATTCATCCGTCTCAAAAACACAAGAAACCCATACGGTTACAGGAGAAATTCTTTATAAACAAAATTGTGCTGCCTGTCATGGAATGCACAGAAAAGGAAATCCGCCTTCGATTCCTTCGCTTTCGGACATCGGAAAACGAATGCGTGAACAGGATATTTTGAATCTTTTGGAAAAGGGTAGGAAAGGGATGCCGTCGTTTTCCCATTTACCGCTTTCTCAGCGGAAGGCTATTGTGGATTTTCTGCTGGGAAAAAACACGTCAATAAAAATAAAACCTCTTACGGTAGTTCAGCGTGGGAAACAAATCTTTGTCTCCCATTGCTCCATGTGTCATCAAGCTATTCCATCGGATCCGGTGCCGACCGGAAGAAAAAATTACGGGCCCGTTCCGGCTATTTTGGGAGGCATTGATAAAGTTATGCCATTCAAGCG
>JALVDN010000041.1 GCA_027008965.1 Flavobacteriales bacterium
TATCCTTTTGAAGGCGAAGCCGAGCGGATGTTTGGCCGAGGAGGCTCGCCGGCGAATGCCGGGAGACCCCGCAGGCCAATATTACATCCGCAGGCTGAGCCGAAAAAGATTTAAACGGAGCACGCCAAAAGGCGCCCAAGAAAAATAAAACTAAAATTTCAATGAATTTTCAAAAGGTATGCGGTTTTGGATGCTCCGGGCCAGGGTCATTTCGTCGGCATATTCTATTTCTTCTCCGAAGGAGATGCCCCGGGCGATTGTGCTGAATTTGACGGGTAGGTTTTTTACTTGTTTGTAGATATAGTAGCCCGTTGTATCGCCTTCCACGGTGGGGCTTAAGGCAAAAATGACTTCCCTGATGTTTTGGGTTTTCAGGCGTTGAATGAGTGGTTCTATGAACAAATCCTCGGGATGAACACCATCCATGGGCGAAATCACGCCGCCCAATACATGATATACGCCTTGAAATTGACCGGTGTTTTCTATGGCCATCACGTCGCGCACGTCTTCCACCACGCAAATCAGACCGTGATCACGCGCGGGGTTACTGCAAATTTCACATTGTTCGGTATCGGAGAGGTTATAGCAGGTTTTACAAAATCTTATCCGGGTGCGGAATTGTTCCAATGCTTTGACGAGTTCCAAAGTTTGACTTTCGGGTTGTTTGAGCAGGTGAAGTGCCAACCGGAGTGCGGTTCGTTTTCCAATACCCGGGAGTTTGGATATTTCGTCCACGGCTTTGTCCAATAAGCGGGATGAAAATTCCATAGGCTTTATTTGTTTAAGATGATATTGGTGAGTTTGGCATGTGCCACGAGTTTGTTTTCTTCATTTTCAATGCGGATTTCCCACAAATGAAGGGTTTTGCCTATGTGCAAGGCACGGGCTGTGGCTTTTATTTTTCCGGTTTGCATACTTCGCAGATGATTGATTTGAAGTTCTATGCCGCGTGCTTCTTGTTTATTAGCATCAATAAATAGATAAGATGCCGTGCTTCCCACGCTTTCGGCCAAGGCGGCCGATGCGCCTCCGTGAAGCAAGCCCGCCGGTTGATGGACATGTTTGTCTACCGGCATTTCGGCAACCAAAAAGTCTTTGCCTACATCGGTGAAAGTGATTTTCATCCATTCCAACATATTACCCTTGGCAATATGTGTGTTAAGAAATTCCAGCAGTTGTTGTTTTTCTTTGATCATGGGTTAAGCTCTGATGATATCGGCACCTAATTTACGGAGTTTTTCGTCAATATTTTCATAACCCCGGTCAATTTGTTCGATGTTGTGAATGGTGCTTTTTCCTTCGGCCGAAAGGGCGGCAATGAGCATGGCGATTCCGGCCCGGATGTCGGGCGAAACCATGGTGATACCGCGAAGCGGTATTTTGTGGTCCAAACCGGTTACGTTGGCGCGGTGCGGGTCGCATAAAACGATTTGGGCACCCATTTCAATCAATCGGTCTACAAAAAACAACCGGCTTTCAAACATTTTTTGATGAATCAACACACTTCCACGGGCTTGCGTGGCCGTCACCAACACGATGCTTAACAAATCGGGGGTGAATCCGGGCCAAGGCGCATCGGATACGGTGAGTGCCGATCCGTCCATAAAGCTTTGGATTTCGTAGTGTTCTTGTGCGGGAATGTATATGTTGTCGTCTTTGATATCAAATTGAATGCCCAATTTGCGAAAGGTATCGGGGATTTGTCCCAAATGTTCTGCGCCTACATTTTTTATGGTGATTTCTGATTTGGTCATAGCAGCCAATCCTATCCAACTGCCTATTTCAATCATATCCGGAAGAATGCGATGTGTGGTTCCGCCGAGTTTTTCAACGCCTTCAATGGTGATCAAATTAGAGCCTATTCCCGATATTTTGGCGCCCATACGCACCAACATGTTGGAAAGTTGTTGGATATAAGGCTCACAGGCGGCGTTATAAACGGTGGTGGTTCCTTCGGCCAAAACGGCGGCCATGATGATGTTGGCGGTTCCCGTGACGGAGGCTTCGGGTAGTAGCATATAGGTTCCTTTCAATTTTTCGGCTTCCACGCCGTAGAAATGCTCTTTGTTATTGTAGCGAAATTGGGCGCCCAGTTTGATAAACCCTTCAAAGTGCGTATCCAGCCTACGGCGCCCTATTTTGTCTCCGCCGGGTTTGGGCAAATAAGCTTTTCCGAAACGGGCCAAAAGCGGACCCAAAATCAAAACCGAACCACGAATTTTGGAGGCATCTTTTTTATATTCCTCCGATTGTAAATAATCCAAATTCAAATCATCGGCTTGGAAACTGAAAGTTCCGCGTTCCAATTTTTTGATTTTCACCCCCAAATTTTGCAAAATCTCCATCAACCTGTTCACATCCAAAATGTCCGGAACATTGGATATAGTCACCTCTTCATCCGTAAGTAAAACGGCACTGATCACCTGAAGCGCTTCGTTTTTGGCGCCTTGCGGTGTTATTTCACCTTTTAAAGGTTTTCCTCCGTTTATAATAAAAGTTCCCATTTATTTATGCCTGTTTTTGTGTTTACCGTTTTTGTGATGATTCTTTTTTCTTTTTCTTATCAATTTGCTTTTGTCCAAAAGTTCGGTTGTTTCCTTTTTCAAATCTATTTTTCCGCCCGAGAGTTCATATAGGTGTTGGAAGATGATTTCATCATCCACATGATCGCGGTTCCAGTTCAAATAATTCTTCTTCATATGATTGGCAATGGTTCGTATCAGGCGGTCTTTCAGTTCGCCTTCTTCCCATTGCACGGCGAGTTGGATGAGTTTATGAATGATTTTTCCATAAAAACGGTACTTATAGCCGGTTTCGGGGTAGGGGAGTTTCTCGGGTTTAAACCAGATTTTTTCCGGCGTGGGTTTATCAAAAGGCGAATCAACATCCAAATCAAAACCGGCCATAATAAAAAGATGATCCCATAATTTGTGTTGAAAATCGGAGACATCGCGCAAATGGGGGTTTTTCCTGCCCATCACCCGGATTATTTCTCTTGCAAAAGTATTGCGTTCTTCCTTGTCTTCAATCATTTTCAACAGTTTCACCATTTGATGAATAATTCTTCCGTATTCGGGGATTTTCAATTCTTCCAAATCGGAATTGTAAATCAATGGTAAGTCTTCATTTTCCAATAATCTAACTAAATACTCTTTTTGACTTCTTGTCATGTTTTCATTTAAATTCATAGGCATATGTTTTACAAAGCTATTAAGCCTTCAATGTGTTCCACTTCTTTGTATTTACGGATGATTTGTTCGGCGTTTTCCATTTGTGTGATGAAAGTGAGTGATGCATATTTCCCATTTCTTGAAAAGTTTTGCTTAAATTGATGTTCAAGGTTTTCAAAATGTTTTTTTAGTTCCTTTATTTTTTCCTCATCGTTGGGAACAATAAATTTAAAAACATAAGTAGTGGGCCATTCGTGGTTTTTATCCAATTCTTCTTTGAGTCGTTGATAAAACGCTTCTTTGGAAGTCAGTGATAATTTTTTTTGATTTTCTCCTGATTCATTGATGTTATTGTTTTGATTTGTATTCATTTCCTGTTATGTTTTTATAAATTGTTCTAGCGGTTTCGTCTATTTTTTTGTTGACATGAAATTCGTTGTAAGACTGAATGATGACTTTGGCCAAGGAGAAGAAATTTCCGTAAATATTGGATGAAATATACAGTTCATCATTGTTTTTTAACCGGATAGTCATTTCAGGTATGGTTTCAGTTAGCGGACCATTGAGATTTTCAATTTGAAAAGTTCCGAATTGTATGTTTTCAATTTCATCATAAGGAATAAAAACGGATTTTTTGTGTAGAATATGTTTGACTTTGATCCCTTCCGGAAAAACTTCAAATTCGGTTAGAAAGTCAAGAAAAAGTTTTTTATAAGTCCATAATCCTGCTACAAACATAACCAAACTGATTAAAAGAGTCAAGAACGTGCCCGTTTTTTTGTGTAGTAAGAAATATATGACAATACTTCCGATGAAAGTTCCCGCTAACAAAATATAGGATTGTGTAAAAAATCCACTGCGAAATTCAGACTTTAATATGTACTTGTCCGATGGCTTCATTGAATAAATCCGGCCCTGCGCAACAGGGGTTTGATATCGGGTTCGGTTCCGGCAAATTCTTTGTAAAGTTCCATGGGATGTCTTGTGCCGCCTTGTTCCAATAAATGACGGAATTTCCGGGCGGTTTCTTTGTCAAAGATACCGTTTTTTCGGAAAATGGAAAAGGCATGTGCATCCAAAAGCTCGGCCCATTTATAGGAATAGTATCCCGCCGCATATCCTCCGGCAAAAAGATGACCGAATCCGGGAGACATCATGGTGTTTGGCACGTGAGGAAGCAGCCGTGTTTTTTTCATGGCCTGTACTTCATATGCTTCGGCATCATTGATTTTTCCCGGATAAGTATAGTGCCAAGCCATGTCCAAATAACCGAATCCAAGTTGCCGCAAAGTGGCCATGCCTTCTAAAAATTGTTTTGTTTGTTTGATTTTTTCCAAATATTCCACAGGTAACTTTTCGCCGGTTTCATAGTGCTGTGCAAACATATCCAGCACTTCCTTTTCATATACCCAATTTTCCATGATTTGTGAGGGTAACTCCACAAAATCCCAGTATACATTGGTCCCGGCTAACGACGGATAGGTCACATCCGATAACATGCCGTGCAATGCATGACCGAATTCATGAAAAAGGGTGGTGACTTCATAAAATGACAACAAAGAAGGAGTGTTGTCCGTAGGTTTGGTAAAATTCATTACTAAAGAAATGTGTGGCCGGTGATCTTTGCCGTCTTTTTTGTATTGCGTTTTGAAAGATGTCATCCAAGCACCTTGCCGCTTGCCTTCGCGCGGAAAGAAATCCATATACAAAAGCGCCAAAAAACTTCCGTCTTCATCTCTTACTTCATACACTTGCACATCCGGATGATAGACATCAATATTATCCGTTCGAACAAATTGCAGTCCGTATAATTTATGAACCGTTTTAAAAAGTCCGTCCACCACCTTTTCAAGCGGAAAATAAGGCTTGAGTTTTTCCTCATCCAGATCCAATTTTTTTTGTTTGAGTTTTTCGGAATAATAAGCCTTGTCCCACGGCATAAATTTT
>JALVDN010000042.1 GCA_027008965.1 Flavobacteriales bacterium
ATATTCATTCAAGATTTGTTTCAATCTTTTTTCTTGCATATGATGACCGGCGGCAATGATGTTTTGTATACCCGATGCCGTATTCCGGCTTAATTCTTCCAAAAAAAGCTTGAAATTTTTCTTGAAAGGCGGAAGTATCTCTTGGTGTATGGGAACTTGCGGTTCATCCGTATATTGAGGTGAAAAACAGATCAATTCATTTTCCCATTCATTGTGCTGAAAGTTGATGTCGAGGAGCGAAACATAGGGTTCTTCTTTGGGCAAACTTCGGGCAAGTTCATCTATATAACCGGGTTGATTCCAAAAGATTCGTGTGTTGGCAGGCAATATTTCTTTGAATCCTATACGGCTTTGAATTTGCTCCGGGGGTATTGAAATTTGAATTTGTTTTACTTCAGCACCGGTTAATTGGGTTTCTATATCAAATGTTCGTATGCGATGTATTTTTTCGTCGCGAAATTCAATTCTGAATGGAAGGGTGCTTTCACGCGGGAAAACATCAATGATTCCACCGCGCAAGGCAAATTCACCCGGTTGCGTCACTATATCGGTCCTTTCATATTCATATTCAAATAAAAGTTCGTTTAAAAAATCGGGGTCAATGAAATCACCGGCCGAAAGGGTTTGAATGTTTTTTTTCCAATGTCTGGGTTCAGGCCATTTTTCAAGTATGGATTCGGGATAGGTTATCATCAGAAAAGATGGATGGTCTGTTGAAATGAGTTTTTCCAACGTAAGGAAACGAAGCGACTGCTCGTATGCATCCGTTTTTCCCGGACGGCGGATTTCTTTGAACGAAGCGGGAATGTAAAGCAATTGATTCCTGTTTACAAAGGATTGGATGTCTTGGTAGGCCAACAGCGCATCTTCTTTTGAAGAAGCCACCCATAAAACGGGATTTCCGGTTTTTAAATAATAGGACGCCCAAAAAAGATGTAAACCGGAGGTGGCGGGTGCGGATAATTTAAACCGCCGGGTGCTTTTTTTGATTTGTTTTTCAATAAAATCAATGGCAGGATGTTTTTTAAAACGGGCAATAAAATCCTCCGTTTTCATATAAACGATATGCTGTTTTCAGGTCCGGTTTTACCGGTTTGCCTTGTTATAATCTTCCAAAAATTTAGCCAAACCTTTGTCTGTCAACGGATGATTCAGAAGCGCCAACAGGGGTTTGAGCGGTGTGGTGACCACATCGGCTCCGATGCGAGCGCTTTCAATGATGTGCATAGGATGCCGGATGCTGGCCGCCAAAATTTCGGTGGGGAAACCATAATTGTCAAAAATCAACCGGATATCGGCAATAAGTTGCATACCGTCGGTACTGATGTCATCCAATCGTCCGATGAAAGGAGAGACATAGGTGGCTCCGGCTTTGGCGGCCAAAAGGGCTTGTCCGGGTGAAAAAATCAAGGTGCAGTTGGTTTTAATACCTTTCTCATTCAAATATTTGATGGCTTTCAATCCTTCTTTGATCATGGGGATTTTAACTACAATATTGGGGGCCAAGCTTGCCAGTTCTTCGGCCTCTTGTATCATGCCGTTAAAATCGGTGGAGATGACTTCGGCCGATACATCACCCGGTACGATTTCACATATTTTTTTATAGTGTTCCAGAATTTGCTCCCGACCGCTGATGCCTACTTTGGCCATGAGTGAAGGGTTGGTGGTTACGCCGTCCAAAATTCCAAGGGATGCGGCTTCTTTTATTTCGTCCAGGTTGGCAGTATCTATAAAGAATTTCATAGTTGGTTTATTTAAGTTTATAGTTCTTCAGAATTATTTTTTCAAACCATTTTCCCGGTATCAATGCTTTGATCAAAGGTAAAATTTTTTGTTCAAACGGGCCGATGATATATTGGGGTTTAGGATTGTTTTTTTGAATGATTTTCAAAATGAGTTTTGCCATGGCTTCGGGTGGAAGACCTTTGGAAACTTCTTTGTCAATGTCTTTCAATATGCGTTGATAGGTTTCATAATATGGCGATCCGGGACGATTTTCAACATATATCCGGCCTTTTGAGATTTCAGTGGCGAAATCGCCGGGAGCCACATCCACCACCCTAATGCCCGAACCATGTAGTTCATAGCGAAAGCTTTCGGAAAGCATCATCAGAGCGGCCTTGGAGGCGGAATAAAAAGAGCGATAGGGGAGGCCTAAAAATCCTGCTACGGATGATATGTTTATAATCATTCCGCTACCGGATTTTCTCAGCAGAGGTAATAATTTTTGAATGAGTTTCACCGGGCCGAAAAAATTGGTTTCGAAAAGGGTTTTCATCTCTTCTTCGGATGTTTCTTCCACAGGACCTATAAATCCTCGGCCTGCATTGTTGATGAGTATATCCAAGGATGGAGTGTGTTTTTTCAGTTCTCCCGGAAATTGACGGATGCTATGGCTATCAGCCAAATCCAAAGGCAATACGGGAAAAGGAAAATCTTTCCATTTTTCCGGATTTCTGGAGGTTCCGAAAACTTCATAGCCTTTTTTATGCAAGGCAAAAGCCACGGCTTTGCCCATTCCGGAGGAAACGCCGGTTATCAAAACTTTTTTACGGGGCATATGATTTCTTTAAAACAAAAATAGGGTTTATTTTTCTGAGTGGAAGAAAAAATAAGACCATTTGGAATATCATTTAATGATTAATTTTTGGAAGATGTTATTTTTGTTATATTTAATCAATAGAAAATATATGCCTTTTTCTAAATGTTTCACGGAAATACGGTTTATGCCTTTACGGATATATCCTTCCGATATGATTTTCCCGGTTTTGTCAATGAGTTGAAAATGTCCGCTTATTGAGCTTTCAATGGTTAGTTGATTTCCGGTGGGAACAGGATATAATTTTATCCTATTTATTGACGACGGATTGTGGATTTCCAAGGCATCACATTCTGCTTGTGTTTCCACATAATGAGCCGTATTGTCAATAGCATTGGGCCAGGTGGTATTCATATAGTTGGCATCATCTACAAAAACACATGTTAAGTTGGGATTGCCGGTGGCATTGAATGTGCTTAGAAGGGTATTGCTTCCGTTTCGCATATCCAAATCTGTGAGATGATTGTTATAACAGTAGAATATGCGTAAATCGGGATTGTTTGAAACATCCAGGCTGGAAATTTGATTTCCGGCACAATCCAATTGCCGGAGGTTTGTATTGTTTGAAACATCCAGCGATGTCAATGAATTGAATTTACAATCAAGTGTACTTAAGTTTGTATTTTGTAAAACATCTATCGTTGACAATTGGTTATAGGAGCATGAGAAATACACTAAATTTGAGTTTTGTGAAATATCTATTTGAGTTAGTTGATTATTGGAACAAAAGAAATGTAGCAATGCCGTATTGTGTGAAATATCAATCGTGGATAATTGATTTTGTTGACAGTATAGTCTTTGCAGATTTGTATGTTGAGAAACATCTAAACTTGTCAATTGATTTCCGTTACAATAGAGGTATATTAAACCGTTAATTTGACTGATATTTAAAGTGGTCAATTGATTATTCGAACAATAAAGCCACCGTAAATGGGAATTGTTGGAAACATCCAGGCTTTGCAATTGATTAGCCGAACAATTGAGAGATTCCAAAGCGGTGAAATCTTCAATGCCGGTTAAATCGGATATTTGTAAGGCCGGTATTTCCAGCGTAACAACCGAATTTATTTTTGAAGTTGGGACATAGTCGTCCATTACGCCGTTTCCCATTGCATTGGAATCACCCATGGGGACATTGTTTCCGGCACTATCGTGTGTTTCCAAATAATATTCGAAATTATCATCCGGAACATAGGTGTTTTGAGATAACACCATTGCACTTAATATCAAGAAATAAACTGTGGCAAGTATGATTTTTTTCATGGTTCAATGGTTTTATTTTTACATAAAATTATCAGCTAAGTCAATATCATTGAATGATAAAAATCAAAACTTATCAAAAAAATATATGATTTTTGCGCCGGCGGGCGTAGTGTTATCCTTTTGAAGGCGAAGCCGAGCGGATGTGCGTTTGAGGAGGCTCTGAGCCACGACGAGGAGACCCCGCAAAACGCTTTTACATCCGCAGGCTGAGCCGAAAAAGATTTAAACGGAGCACGCCATCAGGCGCCCTGAAAAAAAATGAAAAACAGTGTTTTTTGGTGGAAGAATGTCTTGAACCGGCACATGGGTTTTTTTATTAACTTTGTGGAAATTTGAAAAAATTAAGATGATGAAAAATAGTTTGCGTTTTGTTTTGATTTTGTTTTGGGTGGCGGGACTTGTTTCTTGCGGGCAAAAGAAAGTAGCGGAAAAAAAAGGTGCAATTGTAGTGAAAGGAAGCATGGAAAATGCCGACGGAAAGGTGGTTGAGCTGGTAAAAGCATCGGGGCGAAAAACGGTTAAATTGGATCAAGATACCATTGAAGGAGGACGTTTTGTTTTGGCGGCGGATACATCCAAATTTAATGAACCGGCTGTGTTGATGTTGCAAATACCTAATAGTCCGGACAGGTTGTTTTTGTTTGCCGAGCCGAATACGGAAATTGAAATCACGGCTAAAAATTCGTTGCAGGGTGCAGAAGTGAAATCCGCTTCGCCCACGGTGACCGGATTTGCCGGTTATTTAAAAGAACTGAATCAATTCAGAAATAAGGAAATGCAATTGCAACAAGCCTATACCACGGCACGTCAAAAGCAAGACCAACAAGAGATGGACCGGGTGGAAAAGGAATATTTTGCATTGCAAGATGAAAAAACCCGCTTGGCATACAAGTTCATTGAAAAAAATAAGGATAATTATACTTCGGCTTTGATTTTGAGTGATTTATCTTTTAATCAGGATGCGGATGCCAAGAAATTGAAAGCATTGTATGATAAGCTTTCGCCCGAGGTGAAAAAATCATCCATGGCACAAGATGCCATCAAGCGAATTGAACTGAATTTGAAAACGGCCATTGGGATGAAAGCACCGGATTTTGAAGCGCCAACGCCGGATGGAAAAACCCTCAAGATGAGCGACGTGTTGAAAAATTCCAAGGTTTTGATTTTGGATTTTTGGGCGTCGTGGTGTAAGCCTTGTAGGAGAGAAAATCCTTATGTGGTTGAAATTTATAAAAAAT
>JALVDN010000043.1 GCA_027008965.1 Flavobacteriales bacterium
CGCAGCATGTTCTTGAATTAAATAATGAGCAACCGGATGAACCTGTACTTTTCATGAAACCCGATACAGCCATCGTTCCTAAAGGAAACCCGGTATTTCTTCCTGACTTTGCACAAGAATTCCACTATGAAACCGAGATTGTTTTAAAAATAAACCGGCTTGGAAAAGCCATTCCCAAACATCTCGCGCATGGATACTATGATATGATAGGTTTAGGCTTGGACATCACGGCGCGAGACCTTCAACAAAAATTGAAAGAAAAAGGATTGCCCTGGGAAAAAGCCAAAGCTTTTGATTTTTCGGCTGTAGTAAGTAGAAATTTTATCCCTAAAAGAGAATTTGAAGATTTAAAAGATATAAACTTTTCGCTATACATCAATGGCCAATTGAAACAACAAGGCAACACAAAAGATATGATTTGGCATTTTGACGAACTGGTGAGTTATATTTCCAATTTTTTCACCCTGCGCACCGGCGATTTGATTTTCACAGGAACCCCCGCCGGAGTAGGAAAACTTAATAGAAATGATATTTTGGAAGGTTTTATAGACGACCAATTAATGTTTAATACCAAAGTAAAATGAATGCTGCCATCCTCACCATCGGAGATGAACTATTGATAGGTCAAGTGGTGAATACCAATGCCGCTTGGTTGGGCAAGGAACTAACCCGTCTGGGTTTTGATGTTAAAATCATGGTTGCCATTGGCGATAAAGCCGAAGAAATAAAGGACGGCCTTCAAATCTGTGAAAAACGGGCGGATTTAATTGTTGTTTCGGGCGGACTCGGCCCCACGCAAGATGACATCACAAGGGAAACCATCGCGGAATATTTCGGTAAAAAATTAGTATACCATAAAGATGTTGAAGAACATATCAAAAAACTTTTTGCCCGGATGAATTATCCTTTCACGGATAACAACAAATCGCAAGCCATGGTTCCGGAAGGAACAAAAATCTTATGGAATTTCTACGGTACGGCCCCGGGCATGTGGTTGGAAAAAGATGGTAAAATCTTTATTTTCCTCCCGGGTGTTCCCTTTGAAATGAAACACATTTTCACTGAATATCTAAAACCCGAACTGGAAAAAAGGTTCAACCTTCCAAAACTTGTCATGAAAACCGTATCGGTCTATGGAATTGGTGAAAGCCTGTTGGCTCACCGGTTACAAGAATGGGAAAAACAATTACCCGGGGAAATCAAACTGGCCTATCTCCCCTCCCCCAAACGTATCAGACTCAGATTACAAATAAAAACCCATGACATTGAGAAGGCAGAAAAAATAATCGATGAACAAATCAAAAAGCTTGAAAAATACATCCCCGATTTAACGCTTACCACTGAAACCGAAGATTTGGCACCGGTTGTTCACCGGGTTTTCAAAAACAAGGGATTAACGCTGTCGGTGGCAGAAAGTTGTACCGGCGGAAATATCATGGGCGGTCTGGTGATGATTCCAGGCGCATCAAAATTCCTAAAAGGTGGAATGGTAACCTATGCAACCGAAACCAAAATTTCGGCTTTGGGCGTTCCCAGGGAAATTATTAAAAAATATTCCGTTGTCAGTGAAGAAGTAGCCAAAGAAATGGCCCGGCGTGTAAGAGAAATTTTTAAAACGGATATAGCCATTTCCGTAACCGGTAATGCCGGCCCCGAAAAAGGCGATTCGGATAAAGAAGTAGGCACATGCATCATCGGCGTAGCAACCGAATATCAAGTTGAAGCACATACATATCTCTTTGGCCAGCCTAGAGAAAAAGCCATTCTGCGAAGCATTTCCAAGGCATACGAATGGGCCATTAACAAAGCGGAAGAACTCAAGTAAATGATACTTTTTTTAAAGAAAACAATACACAAAACTCGGCAAAAACTTAAACAATATTTACGCCTTATAAAAGTACCCTTTTTTAAGGGCATGAACTTTTATGATCTTTTCAGCATGTATTTCTATGGCGTAATAGATGGTTTCCTTACCATGCGTGCATCCGCCATAGCTTACAATTTTTTCATGGCACTCTTTCCTTTTCTCCTCTTTATGTTGAGTTTAATTGCATTCATTCCGGTTCCCGGATTCCAAGAGCAATTTATGGAAATCATCTTTGATTCTCTTCCCCCAAAAACTCACGAATTGTTTCAAAATATCATTTACGACCTGGCCACCAACAAAAGAGAAAGCCTCCTCTCCATCGGATTGATCTTATCCGTAATTTTTTTCACAAACGGTGTAAATGCCATATTAACAGGTTTTGAATCATCCGTCAACAAAATTCAAGATAAACGTAATTTCTACAAACAATACGGTTATGCTCTCTTCATCTCAATCACTCTAATACTCATCTTGATACTCACCATCTCCGCTGCCATTTATTTTGAAGTATTTGTTTTATATAACCTGAAAAAACACGGTGTGATTGATGATATCTCCGCTTGGATCATCTGGAGCAAGAGACTTTTTTATTTCCTAATCATCCTTTTTTCCACATCCATTCTTTACTATTTCGGCACCCCCGAAGGCAAAAAACTCCCCTTTTTCTCTCCCGGAAGCATCATTTCCAGTGTATTTTTCATACTTGGATTTTACCTTTATTCCCTCTACATTCTCAATTTCAACAAATACA
Organism: Flavobacteriales bacterium; assembly: GCA_027008965.1. Lineage (GTDB taxonomy): Bacteria > Bacteroidota > Bacteroidia > Flavobacteriales > Flavobacteriaceae > JAADED01. The sequence continues at coordinate 2,619 of JALVDN010000043.1, forward strand.
ATCAACTCTACGGATCCATCGGCGCCCTTCTGATTCTACAATTAATGATATATGTTTATGCCATCATCCTACTACTGGGACATGAACTGAATATGAGCATCATCAGACTGCAAAACGGATTAAAAACCAATTAAGCCCAATCAATCTTAACATTTGTAATCATAAAAATTTAGTGGGCGCCTTATGGCGTGCTCCGTTTAAATCTTGCTCGGCTCAGCCTGCGGATGTAATGTTGGCCTGCGGGGTCTCCCGGCATTCGCCGGCGAGCCTCCTCGGCCAAACATCCGCTCGGCTTCGCCTTCGCAAGGATACCACTTCGCCCGCCGGCGCTTGATGGGAATATCGAACATCGATTAACGATGTATGATTTTAGAATTTTTTGTCCAACCCTAAATAACGTTTACCGGAAAAATCTAAAATCAGTGTTCGAATGTTCGGTGTTCTTTATTCGAGGGCGGTGTACCGCCCGAGCCTAAGCGCCAGGGATGGGAGCGATATGAGGCGAAGCCCAGGGGCTTGGTTTTTTTGGCGTCCGGGCGGGCTCCGAGCGGTGACGAGGAGACCGCACGGCGGCACGCATCGGGTTTGGCGCAGGCCAAAAACCGGCCCGGGGCGAGCCGAATTTAAGCGGACAGCCCGGCCGGCGCCGCATGCGTGCCGGCAGGCGGGAGGGCGCTCCGTCGTCCCGAAGCGCCTGCCGGTGTGCCGAAGGCACCACGAATGCGTGCGCCGGGGCGCCCTGAAAATCTCTTGTCATAAAATTTCTCTATAATTTGCTTTATTTTTGCATGTAAATACTGAATATTATGGAAAAAATAGTTGTTTGGCATAATCCAAGGTGCATGAAAAGTCGTAAGGGACTAAAAACTGTGGAAGATGTGGCTAAAGCTCATGGTTTGCAAGTGGAAATCAGAAAGTATTTGGAACATCCGCCAACGCATGATGAATTAAAAGATGTGATACGTAAACTGGACATCAAACCCATTGATTTGATCAGAAAACAAGAGAAAATTTGGAAGGAACTGTTTAAGGGAAAAGATTTGTCGGATGATGAACTGATTGATGCTATGGTGAAGTATCCCAAGCTCATTGAGCGCCCTATTGTGATTTATAATGACAAAGCCGTGGTAGCACGCCCGGAAGAACGTGTTTTTGATTTGTTTGTATAAAAATAAACCTATGACCATCACACAATTGAAATATTTGTTGGCTGTGGCCAAGCATTTAAATTTCACCAAGGCGGCCAAAGAAGTACATGCCACGCAACCTACGTTAAGCATGCAGATAAAAAACTTGGAGCAAGAGCTGGGGGTGAAAATTTTCGACCGTAATAAAACACCGCTTAAAATCACGGATATAGGGAAAAAAATTATTGAGCAGGCCAAAAAAATATTGGCGGAAAACGATAAAATCATTGAACTTGTAAATTATGAAAAGGGATATGTAGGCGGTGAACTCAAATTGGGTATCATTCCTACGGTTTCCACTACTCTACTTCCTATTTTTTTGAAGGATTTTTTAAAAAAATACCCGGAAGTGCATCCGGATATCAAAGAGCTCACAACACAACAAATTATTGACGGGTTGAAGGAAGGAGAATTGGATGTGGGCATTGCTGCTACACCTTTGGAAGAACCAAGCATTAAAGAATTGGTTTTATATAATGAACCTTTTGTGGGCTTTATTCCGGAAGGACACAGACTTTATGGGAAAGAAAAATTACACGACTATGATTTGGCGGTGGATGATATTCTTTTGCTTGAGGAGGGACATTGTTTCAGGGATAATATTTTGAATATTTGTCGTTCGGAAATGAATGATGTTCAAGCTTTCTCAATTGAAACAGGTAACTTTGACACACTCATCAAACTGAGTAAAGAAGGTTTGGGAATGACCCTTTTACCCTATTTGCATACACTTGATCTGTGTGAGGAAAACAAAAAATATCTAAAAACTTTTGAAAAACCCGAACCTGCCCGAGAGGTAAGTTTAATTTACAATAAAAATAATTATAAGAGAGGTATGATCAATGCATTGTATAAACACATCAAAGGCATTATACGCGGTATGATTGCATTTTATGATGTGCGTATTATCAGTCCGTTACCCCGCAGAATGAGTGATTCATGAGACACCTAATATCAGTAGTTTTGTTTTTCACTACCTTTATTTATGCTTATATACGTTACATTTTATATGGTCCATACAAGTTTCCGTACGATTTTTTTCATATATTGAATAAAAGTTTATCATTCACCTCGGCAATACTTCTGTTTTTGATTGTTTTAAGTTCAAAAAATCTGAATAGAAAAGTATGGGGCAAAACGCTTTTTTGGTTTGTGAATTTCCATATTATTTTATCCTTGATTTTATTTTTTCAAGGATATTATGATAAAATGTTTTCACAAAATGCGTTGAAATCCATTGGAAGTGTTTTTGGGGGATTATTGG
>JALVDN010000044.1 GCA_027008965.1 Flavobacteriales bacterium
TGCTGCCAAGCCCAGGCGGATTCAAGATATATTTGATTTTCATTTAACCGATAGTATTCACCCCGAAGTGTTGAGCATGTATAATGTCAAATATATGATTTTCAATACGGAAAAGGGTTTGCAATATACCAATAATCCGGGAGCTTTGGGCAATGCATGGTTTGTGGAAAAAATCAAGAAAGTACAATCACAAGATGAAGAAATTTTGGCACTGAATAAGACGGATTTAAGTCGTGTGGCTATTTTGAGTGAAAAAATGAATGAGGTAGGAGATCATTTTGCGCCGGACAGTTCGGCTTTTATCAAGTTGACTTCCTATCATCCCGAGAAGTTGGAATATATATCTGAAAATTCAAAGGAAGGTTTTGCGGTTTTTTCGGAGAATTATTATCCCTATGGATGGAAAGCCTTTGTAGATGGAAAGCAGATGGAAATTTTCAGAGTAAACTATTCGTTGAGAGGATTGAAAATTCCGGCCGGGAAACACAAAATCGTGATGCAATTTGAGCCGGAAGTTATCAAAACAGGAACCAAAATCACGCTTTTCTTTATTGTATTATTTGTTTTATCCATTATTTGGTTGGGTTATAGCATATGGAAGAGGAAAAGTTAAAATTCAGCTTTATAGTTCTTTTTTATCATTCGGAAGAACTAGCGCTTTCTTTTCTGGAAAGTTTGGTTTTACAATTGAAAAATGTAAGTCCAAATCAAGTGGAACTTATAGCGGTTTTTCCTGAAAAAAATAAGTTTATTGAAAAAATTGTAGCAGAAGTCTTTCGTAAAAATAATGTTGATATTCAAATAAAAACAATTCCATTGAAAGATTTTAAGAAAGTAAAGGCTTGGAATAAAGGAATAGAAAGTGCTGAAGGGCGTTTTTTGATTTTTTCGGTGGATGATGTTTTGTTGCATCATAGATATGTCACCACCTTTGAAGAAGAAGTGGAAAGAATGTCGCAACCGGTGGTTGGTGGCGGTAGAATCATTCCGTTTTTTGACAGGGAAAAACCCGCATGGTTGGCCAAATGGCTCCTCCCTTTACTGGAAGAGATAAATCTGGGTGAAGAAATAAAGCCTTTTCCAAAGAAGAAACATCCGTTGGGTCAAAATATGTTTGCATCCAAAGAAATATTTGACCAATACGGAAATTTTGAAGAAAAAAACGATATGTCGGCTAAAATTGCCTTGGAAAGCTTCTTCTCAAAACTGCGCCAACAAAATGTTCCCGTTTTTTATTTCCCGAATTTGATGGTTTGGCATTTCATTCCGGAGGAAAAATTAGACAGATCTTACTTGCGAAAGATGGCAGAAGAAAAAATTTTGTTGGATAAACAACAAGCCCGTCAAAAAGGTTTTAAATATATTTTCAGATTAAAATTAATGGAATTATGGAAATGGATAGTAACCTTTTTGATGGCAGTATATTATTTTTTAACCGGTCAATGGAGTAAAATCAAGTCGGTTTTTCAATATCGCTATTGGCATACAAAAACCCTATTTTCGGACTAGTTATTTTTGTTCATATAGTTCATAATAAGCAATAAAACATCTTCATAAGATTCCATTCCTTTTCCTTTTTGATTGATTTTTAAAAAAACATCATACGGTTTGGTTGGATTGACAGGAAGCCGGTGTTTTTTTCTGAATTCCCGTGCTTCTATCAAATCCTTTTTGATTTTCTTATCAAGATCAGCCCATATATATTTATATAATGTATAGTTTGAATTCCGCTTCAAATTTTGAAGGAGATATTCCATGGCTGTCAAATAAGAGGCATATTTGAATTTTGTATCGGAACTGTTATCAGCCAACACAAATGCAATAAATTCGGCTTCGGTTTCATGCGCATAACCGATTTGATGAGCGAGTTCGTGTAAAACCACATGCGGTTGGAAAACCTTAGGATATAAGGTGTTCACTTGGGCTTCATGTGTGAAAGGATTGAAATAACCTTGAATTTGAAGATAAGATAAAACAGGAGCAAAAACGGAGGGTTTCACCACATAATACCGTTGCTTTAAATAGGCGAAAGACGTATGTTGGTTTTCTATGATTGATTTGGCTTCTTGCGCAAGGATCTTCAATTCATATTTTTGATTAGAAGTATGCAATTTCCTGTTTAGTTCGTTTAAACTGTCTTTCATACGGATACTAAACAAATAAAAATCTTCATGGGATGGTTTAATGGGATCAACATCAATTCTTTCATGAAACGGAACTCTGAAATAATTCAACCCCCATGATAAATAAAAAACAAAGACAATTTTCCAAAATAAGTCTCCTGCAAATAATCCTAGAGCCTTCCATTCATGATGGATTAAAAAAATTATGATCCGGGTAACAAACCACAATAAGAAACCCAAGTATAAAAGATCGCCGATAGAAAACGGAATCCATCTCACGACAAACAGGTCAATAGTCCGGATGACAGGATAAATTAACAAGCTATATAAATTCTCGGTTAAAACAGGATAATATTTAAAAACTATCAGTAGAATGAGAAGGATAATCCATTTTTGTAATAGCGTTTTCATGACGACAAATTTAAAGAAAGAAAAATAGAGTCATTTTCTTAAAGAAAAGTTAAAATATTAATCAAAAACTTATTGATTGTCAATGAAATATAAATTTAAAAATTTTAAATTAGTTTATAAAAAAGCTAAATGTTAATTTTTTAACACGACTTAATATTCTGTATACATATATTTGAAAAAATTTTTGTTCAGTTTAAATTGTAAATTATACATTAAATATATATACTATGAAAGAAAGCTACACGCGTCAGACAAATGCAAATTCTCGCTCAAGAATTTGGATATTTGTTTTATTTCTGATTTTAGGAATGGGTTTAATTCAGCCCTATACTGCAATAGCTCAGGATGCGGATGGTGATGGAATTATTAACACCACCGACTTGGATGCTGATAATGATGGTATTCCCGATGCTGATGAAGGATTTTATCAAAGTTTAGCGGCAAATGGCGATTTTGACGGGAATATTACGACCATTACATCCGGATATGAGTATGAACAAACGCTTTCGGATGTTACTATTCATATGATTGGAGATAATCCTGGCGACCTGGACACATGGACCGAAACCACCTCAGGTTCGGGGGATTTATATGCCGATGGAACAACAGTTACAGTTGTAGAGCCACAGCAGAATAATCCCGGGGTGGAAAATGTAACTTTTTCCACGGGTTCGGTTTACGTTCAATTTGCCGTGGTGGACATTGATGCAAATGGCGAAAAACATAATATAAAGGTATATGATGAAAACGGGGTATTGATTCCCAATTTGTCAAGTTACATTACATCTACGATTGAAGGTACTTCGGGAACGGCCCCCGGAACGCCCACTGTTTTTAATGATTTGGGAACCAATGTTAATATTACCGACCATGGTGACAATATTGATGTAAGCCCTATCAATGCTGCGGGAGGACATGAATTTGCCCGTTCCAATATGATTATGTTTGATTTTTCGAACAAATTGATTAGCAAAATAGTTGTTAGTAATATTGGAACGGGAGGGACTCCCGGCTTACTTTTTCATATGGTAACGGTTCCTGACGAATATCAACCGGATACCGATAACGATAACATTCCCGATTATTTGGATTTGGATGCCGATAATGACGGTATTTATGATATTATTGAAGCAGGTAATGGTGCAAACGATACCGATCACGATGGTATGACCAACAATCCGGTGGGTAATAATGGTTTGGATGATAATTTGGAAACCGACGACACCACCCATGCCAATGCCAATTACACCCTGCCGGATACCGATGGTGACGGCCATAATGATTTTGAAGATATTGATGCCGATAATGATGGTATTGTAGATAATATCGAAGGCCAAACCACTGCGGGCTACACGGTGCCCGTTGGAACTGATAGCGACAACAACGGGGTGGACGATGCCTATGATACCAATGGCACTTGGGTTGAGCCTACCGATACCGATAATGACGGCACCCCCGATTATTTGGACACCGACAGTGATAACGATGGCAATTCCGACTCCTTGGAAGGATGGGATGCAAATAATGACGGAACGCCCGATATTACACCGGCCAATGCCGATGCCGACAACGACGGATTAGATGATGCTTACGACAATGATGACACACAAATCAACCCGACCAACGGTCAAACGCCGACTGATTTCCCCGATGCTGATAATCCGGGCGGAGATAGAGACTGGCGTCAAGTTTATACCGAGCCCGATGCAGATGGAGATGGTGTGGCGGATGCGAATGATTTGGATGATGATAACGACGGGATACCCGATACCGAAGAATGTCCGCCTTTGGATGTTTCGACTTTGACTAATACCGAAACGCAAACTTTCAGGTATGGAACTCAAATGGTTACGCTAAACAGTGATATTTCAACGGGTCAGGGAATTTCAACGGTAACCATTAATGGTAAAACATACATTCAACATAATATTAATAATAATCCCCCCGGTCCGCCCAATAATTATGCCGATAATTCTATTGTTTATCAGGAACCTATTAAGAATTTCCAAATATGTTTTTATGATCTCGAAAAGAAAAATAATAACAATAAGGAATACCTGAAAGTAGAATTTTTACTTAATGGAGTTGTTTATAATGTAAGCCCTAATGAAGTAACTGTTGGTCAATATGTATTACAAACCAGTGCCAACGGTGTTTCACCCATGACTTTTGAGGGAACTATTCAAAGTATTCCGGGAGGAACATTATCCGTTGATCCATCCGGTGCAGTATGTTTCAATATAATAGGGCCTATTGATGAGATTCGGTTTAGTTATGCCGAAACTTATGATTTGAATAACGGAGGCCCCGGACGTAGTATGTTATACAATATTCCGGTGGCTTGTCCCGATAGTGACGGTGATGGAATTTCGGATCGTTTGGATATCGACTCCGACAACGACGGTATTCCCGACATAGTGGAAGCCGGCGGAACGGATAACGACCACGATGGTCATGTGGATTATCTCACCCCGGGTGATCCTACGAGCATGCAAGATGATGATGGCGATGGCTTGGCCGATGCAGTGG
>JALVDN010000045.1 GCA_027008965.1 Flavobacteriales bacterium
TTGCAATACGTCTTCTTGCTCCACAAATGACATTTCACAGTCTATTTGGGTGAATTCGGGCTGGCGGTCGGCACGAAGGTCTTCATCCCTGAAACATTTCACAATTTGCATGTATTTGTCCATGCCCGCCACCATGAGTAATTGCTTGAAAGTTTGCGGCGATTGCGGTAGCGCATAAAATTGTCCGGGATGCAATCTGGAAGGAACCACAAAATCCCGTGCGCCTTCGGGGGTGGATTTGATCAAATAGGGTGTTTCTATATCAATAAAACCCTGTGCGGTCAAATAGTTGCGAACCAATTGGGTGACACGCGAACGGAAAATGAGATTTTGTTTCACGGGTTCACGCCGGATATCCAAATAGCGATATTTCATACGCAATTCATCGCCACCGTCGGTGTCGGTTTCAATGGTGAAGGGGGGAACTTTGGAGGTGTTTAAAATTTTCAGTTCGTCCACTAAAATTTCAATGTCGCCTGTGGGGAGTTTGGGGTTTTTGCTCTCGCGCTCCACTACTTTCCCTTTGACTTGAATCACATATTCACGACCCAGTTTCCGGGCTTGTTCCATCAAGTCTTTGTTTTCTTCTTTGAAAGAGAGTTGAGTGATGCCATAGCGGTCGCGCAGGTCAACAAAAATCACCGAACCCAAATCCCTTACTTTTCTCACCCATCCGGCCAAGGTTATTTCTTTCCCGGCATCGGCCAAACGTAATTCTCCGCAAGTGTGTGTACGATACATGTAAATATAATTTTCCCGGCAAAGTTAAGCTTTTTGAAGAAAGAATAAGGATATTACGATGAAATTAAAGTTGATAAGAGACTACAAAGAGGAAAACCGGTGGAAACAAAGCTTGTTTGGTGTATTGTTTGTAGAAATCATTCAATGTATTTTGAATACGGTAGGGAGTTCCGGAAATATTTTTCCAAACCAATCGCACCGACCAAGGGTCATTTTCAGGCTGAATCCGTATTTCCATGTTATTTTGATGATAGGAATTTGAATTATTTTCATGTAAATAAATATTATAAAACCATTTATGTTTATAGGATATGGAAAATGACGAACTTATTCGCAAAAGAATATCACCAAAAATTTGATGTGTATGTAAACGTACAGGGATATCAGCTCTATCCGAACTGTTGTTACTTATTCTGAATGAATAATTGGTGCCGAATTCAATGCTGCGTCTTCCAATGCTTCGGATGGATAAATTAATACCTTGTGATTGATGATTGAAGCGGTATAAATCACCTAACCAAAGTTGTTTAGCTAAGGATTTACTAAAATTAAATCCTATCCCATACCGGAAAGGATTTTCGGAATAATTTATTGAGCCCGTATAAGAAATGAAATAATCGTCCGTAGGAATAACCGTATAAGTTTGACCCGGCAACCCATTAAGAAAAATCCTGTCCGGAAGGATGGTTTGAACTTGTTTTTGTTGAAAACCTATGATACTCCATATCCAGCCTGAGCTTATATTAAAATATAAAATCATAAGTCTTAAATGATGATTAATTCCCGGCAAAAGATGTGGGTTTCCATGAACAAATGACCAAGCGGATTCCATATAATATTGAGGCGTCATTTGATAAACATCGGGCCATTCAAATCTCTTTTCATAATTGATGCGATAGCTGAAAGCTCCTTTTTTTCTTTTTATTTTCAGAGAAGGGACAAACATAAATGGTTGGTATGAAAATTCTTTTTCTTGGTTCACCAAAAATCTTTGATAAAAATCACCACCTGATGAGAGCTCAATTTCCCAATTTTTGAATAATAACTTGTAAGTGAGACGTGTAAAGAAGGTTTTTTGATTTAACAGTGTATTGAGGCCGATAGTATCCGCAAATGAAACCTTTTGTCCCGACGGTAAAATTTGTTCATATCCTATGTTCAGTTTTTCATGGGATTGATGATAGCCCGTTTCCAAACCAAAAACATGGTCCCGGTTTAATCTGTAATAATACTTGAGACTTAACCTTAATTTGTTTTGTTTATACCCCCTTTTTTCTGATACATGATAATTACTTAGTCCTGTATTATATGGCAGGAATAAAAAAGAAGGATTGTCAGATAGGTAGCCTGATGGAGATATGTCTTTTTTAATATCCCATTGTAACAACGCAGTATAGACGTTCTTTTTATGACGCAAATAGGATTGTAACTGTGCGTTAAAAATTTTTGATTGAATGTGATTTTCTCGCTTGGTTGTTGAATGTGAAAAAGAATTGATAAAATCCTCTGTAATAATCCTTTTTCCTCCGGACCATGTATATGATAAATCCGCCCGGATGTAACGTGTAAGGTTGGGATTATAACGTATGACCAATTTTTCCACGTTAGCTAATTGATTGTTTAATGTTTTTGATTCTTGAAATTCTTCATAAGGTTGATTTAAATAAACTTTTTGGTTGGTCCGGTAGGTTGCATCATAAGTCTGAAAGGTTAAATGAGTAAACGAATAATTGAAATCTCTTTTGTGGTTACCGGCCTGAGCTAAAAACAATTTATAGTCTTCCTTGAACTTATTCCCGCTTGTAAGTAATTTGGAAACCTCACGGTTTTGAAAAAAGGATCCGGCGATATTGGTTTCAAAATATTTGGGTTTCCCGCGAGAAATTTTTATGAAATCCCGGAAAGTAAAAAAACGTTCACCGGCATTATTTATATCTGTCAAAATGTTTCCATACCATCCGGTGGAAAAATAATATAAAGAAGGGTGAAAAACATACTTGTCTTCAGGGCCAAAACCACCTTCCACATCACCGAAAGCAAATTGTTTATAGTTTTTTTTGAGCTTTATATTCATGGCCAAATCATCCGAAGAAATCATTCCTTTCATGATAGGCACATCTTGGTAGTTGTCAATAATCTGAACATCTTTTACGGCTTTGGCGGGTATATAATTCACGCCTAGTTTCGGATCACCAAAGAAAAACTCCCTGTTTTCCACCAAAAGTTTCTTTATTTTTCTTCCTTGAAAGGTTACATTGCCCAAATCATCTACCTCAAATCCGGGCATTTTTTTCAATATTTCCCTTAATTTCCTTTCATCACCCGAAGCAAATGCTTTTTTATTAAAAATAATAGTGTCTTCTTTAATGCGAACAGGAGGGGTGTAACGTATGGTTACTTTTTTTAATTGTTCGACCTGCTCTTGCATCTTAATGTTTACCATAGTATCTTTCTTGACAATGAATTCTTGGACAAACCGTGCTTTCCCAAGCGATTGAATGCTCAAAATGTATGTCTTTCCGGAAAGAACCTTCAATTGAAAAATCCCTTGCTCATCCGTGAATGTATATTGAACATCATTAAAGTTTTTTCCGTCGGCAACGGTTGTAGCATAAACCACTGGTTCGCCAAGAGAATCCGTTACTTTTCCTTTTAATAATACTCGTTTTTGACCATGTAATTTTGGATAGGATAGGATTAAAAGGCCTGCAATCAATAATAATTTGAGAATTCTCATCTGGAATTTAATGTTCAGTACAATAATCTGCTGTTGGAACTTATTAATAACAACTGAAGAACTAAATATTTATTATGGCCTAATCAGTTGGTTTTTTTGTTTTATTAGCCCTTTTTATACTATCATTAAATTTCCTATATTTTTCCATTATATCAAAACCAAATTTTCTCTTTGTGATTTCAGATATTTTATTAAAATATTCATCGGATGTGAGTATTCTGGTGTGTGGTCTAGGAACATTAGGTGCAATATCAAGTAACTTAACATTGCTTGCCACATAATAATATGATGGTGTTCCTGCGGCCAAAACTAAACCAGGTAAATCTTTATATACATACGGTCCGAACGGATAGGGTAGCTCAGGCGTAAACCATGCGGTGATTCTTATTTGACGTGGTCGGCCGGTTCGGTCATCTTTACCAAGAAAATATATGCCCCTTGCCAAATAACAAGTATAACCGGCAATGTCCCTTGTTATATTCTTATCAATCTCCCATTTTATAATTCTATCTTCACTGGGGAAATTTCTCCATAAAGTTTCTCCAAATGCATCTAATTTTAAAGCACTTATTTTTTTCTCAGGGAAGGTATATAACGTTTCATTTTTTTTTAGTTTATGTCTATAGAAAAATCTAACCGGTTCATCTACACTTACTTGTCTGCCTGTTTTGAAAATGCCTTCTTTCAGGTTACTCAACAATAAGTATTCATATCCATCATTGGCTACATCAATTTCTTGAAATGGTTTATCGGATAAAACACCATAATAGGTCACCATGAAACCTTTGGGATTTGTTTGAGATATTAAAAACAGTAAAGGATAAAAAACCAGAATGAGGGTTATGATAATATACTTTTTCATGATTGATAAAGTTTAATTATAAAAATCCAGCCGGATTTATTTTTCTATTTTACCAAATTAGCAAATTATAACAGGATCAAGCGCTCCGCCTTCGGTGCATATATCGTATAACCAAATAAAATCGGCCACATAATCCTCATCACTTCCTCCGCATTGATCATGAATGGCTTGGGCTCCTGCTGCAGCGTATGATATACATGGGTCAACATAATTTAATTCTAAATACACATCTTGAAAATCGATGTTCGTTGTTATAACAATCTCGTTTTTATCAAAACTGTTATAGAGATTGGTTATTTTAGCATCATTCCACTGAATGAATGCAAAAACCAGGATGAAAGTAAAAATAGCTCGTTTCATAGGATTACTTTTTAAGATTCATATAAATTAGATTAAATCCGGCTGGATTATTTCATTTTTATCAAATTCTGAAGTTAATTTCCCATGGTTATATCGTTTTTTTGTAATCTATGATACAAAGCTAAAAAAAACAGGATACTTGTCAAGTCTTTATTTGTTAAATGTTTGTTAAATTTGTCTTCTATTAAATTCAAGAAAAAAATTGGAATATATCATTAGTTTTTTTCAACTTGTAATGTTTTGTTATTATTTAAAACTTTGATTATTATCAGTAACGATATTGTTTTATAATAGAAGATTATTATGTTTCCCAAGCTTGATTATTTTTTTTAATTTTATCGGCAA